>JAHHSC010000065.1 GCA_020025455.1 Lawsonibacter sp.
GATGCAGGGCGGTTTTGACTAAATTTTGGGGGAGAAAAGGGGCTTTTATCGGGGCATTACAGGGAGCCCTGCTCCTGGCGGGTGTCCACGTCGGCGGTGCAGCTCTGGCGCACCTTGCCCAGCACCAGGCTGACGGCGGCGGCGGCCACGGCTACGGTGACCCAGCCCATGCCCATGCCGTAGAAGGGCAGATGGCTCAGCAGGCCGTCCACAGGGCCCAGAGGCACGTTCAGCTGAGTCAGGGAGTAGAGCACGCTGACCACACTGACGGCACCCACGGTGACGGGGTACATATAGGTGTTGTTCTGGAACCACTTATCGGTGAGACCCAGGACGATCAGGACGATGGCCACGGGGTAGACGGTGTTCAGCACGGGGACGGACAGGCTCAGGATGGTGTTCAGACCCTGGTTGCAGACGGCGAAGGAGAAGAAGGCGATGCCCAGAGCCAGCTGGCGGTAGGTGAAGCGCTTGGTCAGGGTGGAGAAGTACTGGGCGATGGAGGTGATGAGGCCAACGCAGGTCGTCAGGCAGGCCAGCGTGAAGATAAAGGCCAGCAGCACGGCACCGGGGGCACCAAAGAGCTGGGCGACGATGCAGCGCAGGGTCCAGGCACCGTTGTCCTGCAGGGGGTAGACGCCGGAGGTCTGCATACCCATGAAGGAGAGCATCGCATAGACCAGCGTGAGCAGAGTGCCGGCAGCCAGACCGGCGCGGACGGTGTAGCGCATCATGGACTTGTGCTCGGTGACCTTGAAATTGCGGAGGGTGGTGGCGATGACCAGACCGAAGTTCAGAGCGGCGATGGCGTCCATGGTGTTGTAGCCCTCCAGGAAGCCGTTGACCGCGGCGGCGTTCTGATAGACACCCTGGGCGGGGGCCACCTCGGCCTTACCGGCGAACAGGAAGGACAGGAACAGGCCGGTGAGCAGGAGCAGCAGAGTGGGGCTCATGAACCGGCCGATGCGGTCCACCAGCTTGTTCGGGGTGAGGGCCAGCCAAGCGGCCAGGCTGAAGAACACGGCGGAGTAGGCCAGCATGAACAGACCAAAAGGAGTGCCTTCCGGCAGATAGGGGGCGATGGCCATTTCAAAGGGGACGGAGGCGGCACGGGGGATGCCAAGGCCGGGGCCGATGGCCAGATAGATGATCACGGTGAAAACCATCGCGAAGCGGGGATCGACCTTGCGGGCCAGACGGTCCAGGCCGTTAAACTTTGCAACCACCACAACGCCCAGAACGGGCAGCACCACTGCGGTGACCAGGAATCCAAGCAGAGCAACCGGGGTGTGTTGGCCGGCCATTTGCCCCAGGAAGGGGGGGAAGATCAGGTTGCCCGCACCGAAGAACAGTGAGAACAGCATAAAACTGACCAGCAGCATGTTTTTCTTACCTAATTTCATAACATTTTCCTCCAGAGAGGTCTGTAAATGCTGCTCGTGTGTTGGCGCGGCGCACCTCAGACTCGTTTTTTTTCGTAGTCAGGGCAACAAAAAATCGCCCTTTCTGAATCTTATCAGAAGGACGATCATCGACCGCGGTACCACCTTGCTTCCGAAGTATATACTTCGGCACTCACTTGCATCCAACAATGCAACTCACCTGTAACGGGGCTTGACTCCGGCGCACCTACTCACATTTCAGCTTGCTTCTGGGGGATGATTTCATACGCAGCTTGTCTGACAGTTCACACCAACCACTGTCTCTCTGAAAGGACTGCACTGGGTACTACTTGTTCCCGGTCAAAGAATTTGTTCTTGTTCAACTGCCTGCATTGTAGCACGTTGCCCGGCTGAATGCAAGGGGTATTTTTAAAAATTTTGCAAAAAAATTCGTTCAGGCCATTTCCAGGCGTGCCTAGAAAACAGAAAAAAGCCTGCATTTATGGCGAAAAATGGCCAAAAAAGACCGCATGGGCACATAAAACGGATGAAAAAATTAAAAAGCCCGCCCCGCGCAACCTGCGCGGGGCGGGCGAATTTTTAACCGTGGAACAGCTTATTGGTCTGGTACTGGGGCTCGCAGGTGAGCTGAATCCCCAGGCGGCGGTAGGTGTCGCCATCGGCGGCGGACAGGATCACGGAGCAGTGGGCCTGGCAGCCCTTCAGCTCGGCCAGAGATTTCAGGGCCTTTGCGGCCTTTGGATCAGAGCTGGCGGAAGAGGCCAGGGCAATGAGAATCTCGTCGGAGTGAAGGCGGGGATTATTGGAGCCAAGGTACTTCACCTTGACGGTCTGAATTGGCTCAATGGCGCTCTGGGCCACCAGATGGACCCCGTGGCCGCCCGCACCGGACAGGTGCTTGAGGGCGTTGAGCAGGGCGGCGGAGGAACAGCCCATCAGATTGGAGGTCTTACCGTGGACAAAGGTGCCGTCGTGGAGCTGGATGGCCATGGCGGGCTCGCCGGTCTCCTCGGCCAGACGGTTGGCCTCGGCGGCCACGGGGCGGATGCCGGGGGTGATGCCGGCCTGCTGCATGAGCAGCTCCAGCTTGTAGATCACATTGCAGCTGCCCCGGCCCTGGCGGTTATCGCACAGGGCGTCATAGTACCGGCGGATGATCTCCTGCTTGGCGGCCTCCTGACAGACGGCATCGTTGATGATACAGTTGCCCACCATGTTGACCCCCATGTCGGTGGGGGACTTGTAGGGGCAGGAGCCGGTGATCTTCTCGAACATGGCGGACAGGACGGGGAATACCTCCACGTCCCGGTTGTAGTTCACAGTGGTCTGGCCGTAGGCCTGAAGGTGGAAGGGGTCAATGACGTTCACATCGTCCAGGTCGGCGGTGGCGGCCTCGTAGGCCAGGTTGACCGGGTGCTTGAGCGGCAGGTTCCAGATGGGGAACGTTTCAAACTTGGCATAGCCCGATACCATGCCCCGCTTGTGGTCGTGGTAGATCTGGCTGAGACAGGTGGCCATTTTTCCGCTGCCGGGGCCGGGGGCGGTGACCACCACCAGGGGACGGCTGGTTTCGATATACTCGTTCTGGCCAAAGCCCTCATCGCTGACGATCTTGGCGATGTTGTGGGGGTAGCCG
Source organism: Lawsonibacter sp. (assembly GCA_020025455.1). Lineage (GTDB taxonomy): Bacteria > Bacillota > Clostridia > Oscillospirales > Oscillospiraceae > Lawsonibacter. The sequence continues at coordinate 3,040 of JAHHSC010000065.1, forward strand.
ACGATGGGGTAGTGGCGGTAGACCTTTACGCCCAGGGACTCCAGCCGGGTCTGGAAGGCATCGGTGGCGGGCTGGCCCGTGTAGCGGGACACCACCACGCTGCCCACATAGAGACCGCGGGAACGGAAAATGTCGATCAGGCGGAGCACGTCGCTGTCGTAGGTGATGCCGAGGTCGCCGCGGATTTTATTCTTCTCAATGTCACCGGCGTTGATGGTGATGATGATCTCAGCCTTGTCCTTCAGGTGCTCCAGCATACGGATTTTGCTGTCAGGCTCGAAGCCCGGCAGGACACGGGAGGCGTGGTAGTCGTCAAAGAGTTTGCCGCCGAACTCCAGATAGAGCTTGCCGCCAAACTGGGCAATTCGGTCCCGGATGTGCTGGGATTGGAGCTGGAGATATCGGTCGTTATCAAAGCCGGGTTGGAACATACTGTATGCCTCCTATAGAATCATCGCATTGTGTGGCAGCGCACAAAAAGAGGGCCATCGGAAGGCCGCGGCCCGGGATGGCCCTTTTCACACAAAATGAACGTTTTCTACTTATTTTACCCCAGTGGCAGGGGGACAGTCAAGCCTAGATTCAGAACGGGTCAGTCCAGGCCCTCCAGCTCGTAGATGGAGGTGGGCAGCACGTCGGCCATGGACACCAGCAGGGGGTGCAGGCCGCCGTCCGTGATGACACGGGGACTTTCCACCGACACCTGAGTCGCGCGCATGGGCAGGGAGGCCGCCACGCAGACCCCATGCTCCCTGGACAAAGCAACCAGAGCCCCGCCGTGGAGACGGGCGATCTGGCGGGCCACCACAAGACCCAGCCCCGCACCCTGATTGGGGAAGGGGATGGTATCGAGGGGCCTGTTTTCCGACATGGCGGACATAAGCTGTCGGGCCTGCTCCGGGCTGCCGGAATCCCCCACGGACAGCAGGGCGTGGTTTCCATAACGGGTCAGGGACAACACGATGCGCCCGCCGGGCACCGACTTTGCGCTGTTTGTAATCAGCTCCAGCAGCATCCGCTGAAGCAGAGTGGAGTCGCCCCACACCGGCAGAGAGGTAAAGGTGCTCTCCCAATTTAGGCTGATCCCGGCGTCAGCCAGCAGGCCGCCTGCCTCCATGCACAGTTGGCTGCACATACCGGCCAGGTCAATGGTGGTGGGGTGGAAGGGCAGCTCATCCAGGGAGTGGTTCAGAAAATCGGCGTTGTCTACCAGACGGAAAAGCCGGTAGTAGCTGCGGATGAGCCCGCCGCCCACATAGTTCTCATCCGCCGGGTCAGAGAAGGGGGCCAGCTGCACCACGATGTCGCTCATCACGGTTCGCAGCTGACGCAGCATACCTTCCAGCTGGGCGGAAGTGAGCCGCTCATGGGGCGGGGCGGGGCGCAGCAGGATGAACTGCTCCGTTCCGGACTGGGCGGAGGAGAAGGCCCAGCGGCCCTGCGTGGTGTTGACCTCCCCGGTGTGAGTGGGGGCGGTCGGCGGCAGAAGAAGCAGGTCCGGCAGGGGGCTTCCTTCCTGCAGCAGGGGCATGGCCCGACGGGCCGTTTGGTTCATGGATATGATAATACCGTCATCGGAGTGGATGACGCCTTCGGGGAGCATATCCAGCAGGGCAGAATCGAACGTTGACATAGTACCTCCTTCGGACCGACACACGGCCGTGAAATCAGATTGCATCTATTGATATCTTGCGCAAAACCGCGCAAAAAATAAGTCTCACATAGTATATCAGACTTTGCCGCTTTACTCAACTGGAATTGTAAAGATTAGTCAATTCCAGGGGATGCTGGTCGGATTTTGACGAAAGAAAAAATGCGGGCTTTGGGAGGAAAGCGAGGGCAGGAACAAGGTAAAAGCGGAGTTAAAGTGCTGTTTTGTTGCTGTTATGCTGGAATTTAGTTAAAAATTTTTAGAAATCTATGTAAAAACACACTATGCAGCATCCACTTTAAGGGGTATAATACCGTTGAACCAATTATAAGCACTTCTAAAATTTGCAATAAAAAGGAGTAATTCAACATGAGCATCAAAGTTGGCATTAACGGGTTTGGCCGTATTGGCCGCATGGTCTTTCGCGCCAGCCTGAACCACCCCGAGATTGAGATCGTGGGCATCAACGATCTGTGCCCCGCCGACTACCTGGCTTATATGCTGAAGTATGATACCATGCACGGCAAGTGTGAGGCTGAGGTCAGCTACACCGAGAACGCCATCGTGGTCAACGGCAAGGAAATTCCTATTTTTGCTGAGCGCAACCCCTCCGACCTGCCCTGGGGCAAGGTCAACGCCGAGTACGTTGTGGAATCCACCGGTCGCTTCCTGACCAAGGAGCTGGCTCAGGGCCACCTGGACGCCGGCGCCAAGAAGGTTGTTATGTCCGCCCCCTCCAAGGACGACACCCCCATGTTCGTCTGCGGCGTCAACCTGGACAAGTACACCCCCGAGATGAACTTCGTCTCCAACGCCTCCTGCACCACCAACTGCCTGGCCCCCATTGCCAAGGTCCTGAACGACAACTTCGGCATCAAGGACGGCCTGATGACCACCGTGCACTCCGTTACCGCCACCCAGAAGACCGTTGACGGCCCCTCTCTGAAGGATTGGCGCGGCGGCCGTGCGGCTACCGGCAACATCATCCCCTCCTCCACCGGCGCTGCCAAGGCTGTCGGCAAGGTCATCCCCGAGCTGAACGGCAAGCTGACCGGTATGTCCATGCGTGTTCCCACCCTGGACGTGTCTGTGGTTGACCTGACCGTCAACCTGGAGAAGCCCGCCAAGTACGAGGAGATCTGCGCTGCCATGAAGGCCGCCTCCGAGGGCGAGCTGAAGGGCGTTCTGGGCTACACCGACGAGGCCGTTGTGTCCTCCGACTTCCTGGGCGACACCCGCACCTCCATCTTCGACGCCGATGCCGGCATCGCTCTGACCGACACCTTCGTGAAGGTCGTTTCCTGGTACGACAACGAGATCGGCTACTCCAACAAGGTCCTGGAGCTGATCGAGCACATGTACTCCGTCGACCACAAGTAATCCAAACCGGATCACCCCAAGGACGCCGCTTCTGCGGCGTCCTTTTTTCAGGCAAATCCGACTGAACCGGAACGAAAGCCGCAAAAAACAGCCGCTTCCGCCTTGCACGGTGGGTGGGGGCGTGGTAAGATAGCCAAGAAGAACATGAGATTTACAGAGGAGTGGAATTTATGAGGCACCTGATCGATTTTGGCGACCTGCCCCGCGAGGAGTGGGACGCCCTCTATGCCCGCACAAGCCAGATCATTGATGAGCCCCAGAAGGTTATGGACGTGTGCCGGGGTAAGATTTCGGCCAACCTGTTTTACGAGCCTTCGACCCGAACGAATTTCTCCTTCCAGACCGCTATGCTCCGTCTGGGCGGCACCACGTTCGGCTTCGCAGACCCCAATTCCTCCTCCGTATCCAAGGGGGAGAGTCTGAAGGACACCATCAAGATCGTGTCCAACTACGCCGACGTCATTGTGATGCGGACCCCCTGGGAGGGCGCGGCCAAGGCGGCCTCCCTCTACGCCAACGTACCGGTTATCAATGCGGGCGACGGCGGGCATATGCACCCCACCCAGACTATGGCCGACCTGACCACGATGACACGCCTGCTGGGCGGCGTGGATGGCCTGTCCATCGGATTGTGCGGGGATTTGAAGAACGGACGGACCGTCCACTCCCTCATCAAGGCCTGCGAGAAGTTCCACAATGTGCGCTTCTTCCTCATCTCCCCCCGGGAGCTGGCCGTCCCCGAGTATATGCGTGTGTTCCTGCGGGAGCATGGCATGGAGTTCACCGAGGTCACCAACCTGGAGGCCGTCATGCCCCAGCTGGACGTGCTCTACATGACCCGCATCCAGAAGGAACGCTTTGTGGACCCCGTGGAGTACGAGCGGAACAAGGGCATTTATGTGCTCACCCGCCGGAAGCTGGAGGCCGCTAAGGAGAAGATGCTGGTCCTCCACCCCCTGCCCCGTGTGGACGAGATCACGGTGGACGTGGACGACGATCCCCGCGCACTTTACTTTGAACAGGCCCGCTACGGGATGTTTGCCCGCATGGCCCTGCTGGAGCACCTGGCCCTCCAGCCCCGCTGGGACACGGTGCCCCCCGTGGAGATCGGCACCAAGCCCGTGTGCACCAATCCCCGCTGCATCACCCAGACCCAGCACTACCTGCCCCCGCTGGTTAAGAAAATCGGCGGAGTGGACTGCTGCGGCTTCTGCGACGC
>JAHHSC010000066.1 GCA_020025455.1 Lawsonibacter sp.
ATCCACGGCCTGGGCCTTGACGGCACGGTAGCCCAACTCGGACAGCCGCTTTACGTCCCGGGCCAGGGTGGCCGGGTCGCAGGAGACATAGACAATGCGCTCCGGCCCCATACCGGCCAGGATAGCGGGCACCTCGGGGCTCAAGCCCTTTCGGGGCGGGTCCACACAGATGACCTGAGGGCATGTGCCCTCATCGGCCAGCTTCCGGGCCACTTCAGCCGCGTCCCCGCAGAAAAACGCTGCGTTTTCCACGCCGTTGCGCTTGGCGTTCTCCCTGGCGTCCTCGATCGCCTGGGGTACGATCTCCGCGCCGATGACCTTCCCAGCTTTTTGGGCCAGCGCCAGCGAGATGGTACCGATCCCGCAGTAGAGGTCCAGAACCAGCTCTGCCCCGGTGAGCTGGGCAAAATCCAGCGCCACGCCGTAGAGCCGCTGGGTCTGGGCGCGGTTAATTTGGAAGAAGGAAGGAACCGATAACCGGAAGGTCAGACCCCGCAGCTCCTCCTCCAGCCAGTCACGGCCCCAGACCGTGTGGTAGTTCTGACCCAGGATCACGTTGGTGTCCCGGGTGTTCTCGTTGCGTACAAGTCCGACCAGACCCGGATCTGCCTGACGCAGAGCGGCGGTCAGCTCCGCCTCAAACGGAAGCTGTTTCCCATTTACCACCACGCAGCACAGAGACTCTCCCCTGCTGTTGGTACGGACGTAGAGGTGACGCACCAGCCCGGACCCGGTCTTTTCATCATAGGCAGGAACGCTGTATTCCTCCATCCAGCTTTTAAACGCGGCCCGCAGTGCAGTGACCGCCGCAGGCTGAAGCAGGCAGTCGGCAGCGTCCAAAACGTCGTGGCTTCGGGGGCGGTAATAGCCGATGGACAGGCCGCTTTTCTCCATCGCCACGGGGAACTGGACCTTATTTCGGTAGCGGGTCGGCTCCTCAGCGCCCAGCACCGGGGGCAGGTCCAGTTTCACGCCGCCCACACGCTCCAGGGCATCCGAAACCCGCTGGCCCTTGGCCAACAGCTCCTCCTGATAGGTCATGTGGCGGAACTGGCAGCCGCCGCAGCGACCAGCCAGCGGGCAGTCGTACGCCACCCGTTCCGGCGAGGGGATCATCAGCTCCACCCCTCTGCCCCAGGCCACATTTTTATTCACCTTTTGCAGGCGGACCTGCCACCGCTCCCCTGCAATCGTGTCGGGCACAAAGACGACCCGTCCCTCCAGACGTGCCACTCCCATGCCCTCAGCCGTATAGCCTGTGATATCCAACGTATGAACCGCGTTCTTCTGCCAGCCTTGCATCTGCTTCATTCTCCTTCGTCTACCGTCATTTTTTTCATCATACCATGTTCTTTCCACCGGGTAAAGAGAAAAACACGGATGCACTTCCTGCATCCGTGTTTTCATACCTATATAAAGGATTTCCGCCGATTATTTGCCGGCTTTCGCCAGCTTTTTTCTGTCGCTGGCCCGCTTGCTCACCTTGACCACAACGCCAGACAGAGCAAACAGGGCAATCACGTTGGGGATGACCATCAGATTGTTGAACATATCGGTCACTTCCCAGACGAAGTCGCTGCTGGTAACGGTACCCATAAAGATGAACACCAGGGCAATGGCGGAGTAAACGCCCACAACCTTTTTCCCAAACAGGTACATCATGTTGATTTTTCCGAACAGGTTCCAGCTCAGAATGGTGGAGAACGCGAAGAAGAACAGGCAGACCGCCACAAAAATGGCACCCAGGTCAGTACCAAACACCGTGCCAAACGCGGTCTGGGCCAGGTTGGTCTTGCCGACGGTCTTGGTGACCTCGCCCACATAGCCGTTGGCCAGCACACCGTCGCTGGTGTACAGGGTGGAGATGATGACCAGAGCGTTCAGGGTGAGCACCACAAAGGTGTCCATAAACACGCCGATCATGGCCACAACACCCTGGTCATGGGGGTCCTTCACGTTGGCCTGAGCATGTGCGTGAGGGGTGGAGCCCATACCGGCCTCATTGGAGAACAGACCGCGCTTGGCACCCTGGCTGACCGCGACCTTGATGGCGTAGCCGAAGCCGCCGCCCAGAATTGCCTGAGGCTGGAACGCGTACTTGAAGATCATACCGAAGGTCTGGGGGATATAGCTGGCGCGGGCAATCAGAATACCCAGACCGCCCAGCAGGAAAATCGCGGCCATAACAGGCACGACCTTCTCCGTAACAGCGGCCAGACGCTGGACACCGCCCAGGAAGATAAAGCCGCAGATCACCACCAGCACAATACCGACCATCCAGCTGGGCACGTTGAATGCGGTGTGGAAGGTAGAGCCGATGGAGTTGGCCTGAACCATGCAGCCCATGAAGCCTAATGCCAGGGTGATTGCAATGGCGAAAAAGCCAGCCAGGAATTTACCGAAGGGGCCTTTGAAGGCGGTTGTAATATAGTAAGCGGGACCGCCGTGGATGTCGCCGTCCTCATCGACCTTGCGCGTCTCCAGAGCCAGGGTGGCCTCCGCGTAAACGGTCGCCATGCCAAAGAAGGCGATGATCCACATCCAGAAGATGGCACCGGGACCACCGGTCAGAATGGCACCGGAGGCACCCACGATGTTTCCGGTACCCACCTGAGCCGCGATGGCAGTGGCCAGAGCCTGGAAGGAGGTCATGCCCTGCGCCTGCTTACCGCCCCGCAGGGACAGATTTCCAAATGTATTTTTCATACCCTCGCCAAAGCAGCGGATCTGTACGAAGTGAGTACGGATGGTATAGAAAATTCCGATACCCAGCAGCATAAAAACCAGAATGTAGTCGGACAGATAGGCGTTGATCTTTGAGACGATCGGGAACAATACTGCTTCTAAGTTTGCCATGATAAGTCTTCCTCTCCAAGGCAGATAAAACGGACCGTGGAAGAAAGCCCCACGGTCCGATGAAATGACAATACAGACGACCCCCCGGTATACAACACCGATTGGTCGTTCTACGTCACCTCTGTCCTTTTGCCTGAGAGATTGGCGGTCGGTTTTCCGTCCGCGTTGCACCTTCGGCACTCGTTGCGAGCTTCTCCAGAGTCACATCCGCGTACAGTCTCTGTCCCCTGCCGGGAACACCTGAGAGTGTTATTCCTTCGGTAAGCCTAATGCTTTTTCCTGCACGCTTCGTCTGTCTTATTTAATTACAACGCATACCATACCACAGCTTTCTCCGTTTGTCAACCCCCGGCGGACAAATATACGCCAGAGAAACTACAGGTTCGGTATGTATCGGAACGAGAACCTAGGAAAGTTTACAAATCCCCCTTTCCTATCCCATCAGATTATGTTATACTAAGTTGATAAACTGTGGATCTATGGGTATTGCGCCCTCCGCCGCAGCCAAGAGGTGTTTAACTGATATGAGTCTGTTTACCAAATTATTCGGGACTTCCTCCCAGCGTGAGCTGAAGTCCATCTATCCCATTGCCGACAAGGTGGACGCTCTGGAAGAGGAATACAAGGCCCTCACGGACGACCAGCTTCAGGCCAAGACCCCTGAGTTCCGTGCGCGACTGGCCCGGGGTGAGACCCTGGATGATCTGCTGCCCGAGGCCTTTGCCGCCTGCCGTGAGGCCGCCTGGCGTGTGCTGGGTCTGCGCCCCTACCGTGTCCAGGTGGTAGGCGGTATCGTGCTTCACCAGGGCCGTATCGCCGAGATGAAAACCGGTGAAGGTAAAACCCTGGTCGCCACCCTGCCCGCTTACCTGAACGCACTGGCCGGTAAGGGAGTCCACGTCATCACCGTCAACGACTACCTGGCCAAGCGTGACAGCGAGTGGATGGGTAAGGTTTTCCGCTTCATGGGCATGACGGTGGGTCTTGTCATCCACGGCGTTAACCCGGAGGACAAGAAGCAGGCTTACGCCGCCGACGTGACCTATGGCACCAACAATGAGTTCGGCTTCGACTACCTGCGCGACAACATGGCCATCTACTCCCAGGAGCTGGTTCAGCGCGGTCATGCCTTCGCCATCGTGGACGAGGTGGACTCCATCCTCATTGATGAGGCCCGCACGCCCCTGATTATCTCCGGCAAGGGCGATGACTCCTCCCAGCTCTATACCATTGCAGATCAGTTTGCCTCCCGCCTGAAGTGCCAGCGCATCGCCAAGGTGGATGACAAAGAGGAGGAGGCTGTGGACATTGATGCCGACTATGTGGTAGACGAGAAGTCCAAGACCGCCACGCTGACCGCCCGCGGCATCAAGAAGGCCGAGCAGTTCTTCAACCTGGAGAACCTGGCCGACCCTGAGAACACCACCATCTCCCACCATATCAACCAGGCCATCAAGGCCCACGGCATCATGCAGCGGGACATTGATTATGTCGTCAAGGATGGTCAGGTCATCATCGTCGATGAGTTCACCGGCCGCCTGATGTTCGGCCGCCGCTATAACGAGGGCCTCCACCAGGCCATCGAGGCCAAGGAGGGCGTGGAGGTTGCCAGCGAGTCCAAGACCCTGGCTACCGTCACCTTCCAGAACTACTTCCGCCTGTACGATAAGCTGTCCGGTATGACCGGTACCGCCATGACCGAGCAGGAGGAGTTCGGCACCATCTACGAGCTGGATATTGTGGAAATCCCCACCAATAAGCCCCTGGCCCGTATCGACCAGCCCGATGTGGTTTATAAGAACGTATCCGGCAAGATGCGCGCCATCATTCAGCAGATCGTGGAGTGCCACGAGAAGGGCCAGCCCGTACTGGTGGGCACCATCTCCATTGAAAAGTCCGAAGAGCTGTCCGCCATTCTGAAGCGCATGGGCATCAAGCACAATGTGCTCAACGCCAAGAACCACGAGAAGGAAGCCGAGATCGTGGCTCAGGCCGGCAAGTTCGGTGCCGTCACCGTGGCCACAAACATGGCCGGCCGTGGTACCGATATCATGCTGGGCGGTAACGCTGAGTTCCTGGCCAAAGCCGACCTGCGCAAGGCCGGTCTCAGCGACGAGATGATCGCCGAGGCCACCGGCTTTGCTGAGACCGATAATCAGGATATTCTGGATGCACGCCGGATGTTCACCGAGGCCGAGGCAAAATATAAGGCCGAGATCCAGACGGAGGCTGACAAGGTCCGTGCTGTGGGCGGTCTGTTCATCCTGGGCACGGAGCGTCACGAGTCCCGCCGTATTGATAACCAGCTGCGCGGCCGTGCCGGCCGTCAGGGTGATCCGGGTGAGACCCGCTTCTTCCTGTCCCTGGAGGACGACATCATGCGTCTGTTCGGCTCCGAGCGTGTCATGGGCATGATGGATAAGCTGGGTGTGGATGAGGACACCCCCATTGACGCCAAGATGCTCTCCGGTGCCATTGAGAATGCCCAGAGACAGGTGGAATCCCGCAACTTCCAGACCCGTAAGTCTGTGCTGCAGTACGATGACGTCATGAATGTCCAGCGTGAGCTGATCTACAAGCAGCGCAAGCAGGTTCTGGACGGCGAGGACCTGGAGCAGTCCATCCAGAATATGCTCCACACCATGATCGAAAACGCCATTGTCGGTCACTACGGCGAGCAGAAGCACATGAAGGCCGACAGCTTCCAGACCGCCATCGCTAACTTCCGCAATATGTTCCTGGCCCCCGATGATCTGAAGCTCTCTGACGAGGAGCTGGCTCAGTACGATGCCGAGGGACTTGTAAAGCTGGTCCAGGAGAAGGCCGTCGCCGTGTATCAGCAGAAGGAGCAGGAAATCACGCCTCCCCTCATGCGCGAGCTGGAGCGTGTCATCATGCTCCGCGTGGTCGATGAGTACTGGATGGATCACATTGACGCCATGGACGAGCTGCGTCAGGGCATCGGTCTGCGCGCTTACGGCCAGGCGGACCCCGTTGTGGCCTACAAGCAGGAGGGCTACGAGATGTTCGAGGCTATGGTGTCCGCCATCCAGGAGGAGACGCTCCGCCGCCTGTTCTCCGTCCGTCTGCGTAAGAATGAGGCCGTCAAGCGCGAGCGTGTGGCCAAGATCACCAGTGAGTCCGGTGCAGACGACGGTACGCTCCAGAAGCGGCCTGTCAAGGTCATTAAGATCGGCCGAAATGACCCCTGCCCCTGCGGCTCCGGTCTGAAGTGGAAGAAGTGCACCTGCAAGCAGTATCACCCCGATCAGCAGTAAGCCCTTCTTCTCGATCAAAGATGACAAGAACGCGTATATACGCACTGCGCCTCACCGGAGAGGCCGTATGCCATACGGCCTCTCCGGTGAGGTATTTTTTATTCCTGATGCAGTCGCATATAAGCGTTCCACGTCACACTCCAAGAAGCTGTGTGGAGAAAGCAACGAAAAAAAGTTCCCGTTCTCTCAGAGAACGGGAACTTTTTTCTTGTCTTAGGCCGCGGCGTTCAGTGCCTCGGCAGGGATTTCAAAGTCGGCAGCCTCGTTGAAGTTGGAATACTTCACCTCGATCACCAATTTGGAGATGTTCAGACCCAGATCAGCGGCCTGATCGCCCATAGAGCTCATAATCTTCTCCATCATGCCGGTCATGATATTGCTCATGTCCATGCGGTAGTGGACGGGGTAGCCGCTCTTGGAATCGACCCACACGGAAATCGGCAGATCGCCCAGACCATCAAACATACCCTTGAGCATCTCGGGGTCGAGGCCGGTATCCATGCTGTCCAGAGCACCACTGGCCTTTACGACCTCCTCAATGGCAGCTCCCTTGATGACGCCGTCATAACGGGTCTTGCCGTCCTCCTCGGTCACCGTCAGGTTCTCCATGTTCTCGGAGTAGAGATCAATGTTCTGCTGGGCATCAAACTGCGCCACATCACCCAGCTCCACGTCCTCAGAGATCCACTGCTGGCCATCGCTGAGGTACATCGTGTACTTGTCCCCGTCCTGCTGAACGTAATACGTCATCTTGCCCGCGCTCTGCCCGATCAGAGAAAGGTCCATATCACAGCGCATTTTGGTGGGGTTATTGAATGTGACCATGTCCATATCCATATTCATGGTCATGGTTTCGCCCATCAGAGACATCTCCATCTCCATGGTGCTCTCAGCCTCCAGGTTCTTCACCTGGGCCAGCTTGGCAACCGCCTCGCCCAGCACCTCACCGGGCTGCTTCTCTTTGCTGCCGCAGCCTGCCAGCCCAAGCACCATAACGCCGCTCAGCAGCAGCGCGGTCAGTCTGTTCGCTCTTTTCATATTCTTTCCTCCTATTTCTGTTTAATGGTTCCATTGCGTGTGCGTTGGAGTCATTATAGCATAGGAGCTTCTTTATGTCATCCATCCTTTCCTTATGTTTTTCTTAAGAAT
>JAHHSC010000067.1 GCA_020025455.1 Lawsonibacter sp.
ATCTGGTGGACGATACAGGACTCGAACCTGTGACCTCCCGCACGTCAAGCGGATGCTCTACCAGCTGAGCTAATCGTCCATTTGTTTGGCCTTGTGCCGAACAACGTAGTTTATTTTACTGCATAGAGGCAGATTTGTCAACAACTTTTTTCATTTTTTTCAACTGTATTTTTCAGCCTCGGTTTTATGGAAAAATCGACAGATTTCGCCCGCATTTCAGCCATTCGATTGTAAATTTTCCTGTAAAAGGCCGGTGAACTGTGCTATAATCGATTCAGATGATATGGGACGCAGGTTCCGCTTACTTTAGGAGGTTATTCATATGCTGAAACTCGATCTGTCCAAGCTCTCCTCTTTCCTTCCCGACGGCTATGTGGCTGCCCGCCAGACCGGTCTGGAAAAAGCGGCCTCTATGCTGGCCAATCACGACGGTCCCGGCGGTGAGTTCACCGGCTGGGTCACTCTGCCCCGTGACTACGACAAGGATGAGTTCGCCCGCATCAAGAAGGCAGCTGAGAAGATCCGCAAGCAGTCCCAGGTCCTGCTGGTCGTTGGCATCGGCGGCTCCTATCTGGGTGCCCGTGCCGTCATCGAACTGCTGGCCTCCCCCAACTACAACCTAAAAAAGAAGGATACTCCCGAACTTTATTTTGCCGGCAACGGTCTGTCTACCGACACCCTGCTGGAGCTCATCTCCCTCATCGGCGACCGGGATTTCTCTGTGAATATCATCTCCAAGTCCGGCACCACCACCGAGCCCGCCGTGGCCTTCCGCATTTTTAAGGATATGCTGGAGAAAAAGTACGGCAAGGAGGGTGCCCGTGACCGCATCTACGCCACCACGGACAAGGCCCGCGGCGCTTTGAAGGGTCTTGCCGATGCCGAGGGCTACGAGACCTTTGTGGTGCCCGATGATGTGGGCGGCCGCTACTCGGTCCTCACCGCTGTGGGACTATTGCCCATCGCCGCCGCCGGCATCGACATCGACCAGCTGATGGCAGGCGCGCACCAGGCCATGGACGAGCTGGCCGTTGGTGGGCTTGATAACCCCGCCTGGCAGTATGCCGCCGCCCGCCACGCCCTCTATGAAAGCGGCAAAAAGATCGAGCTGCTGGCCTGCTACGAGCCCCCCTTCCGGTTCTTCGCTGAGTGGTGGAAGCAGCTCTTCGGCGAGAGTGAGGGCAAGGACGGCAAGGGCCTGTTCCCTGCCAGCGTGGAATTCACCGCCGATCTGCACTCGATGGGCCAGTACATCCAGCAGGGCGAACGCCTCATGTTTGAGACGGTGGTGAAGTTTGCCCCCAAGGGCGAGTTCATCATCCCAGAGGACCCTGCCAATGTAGACGGGCTCAACTTCCTGGCCGGCAAGCCCCTGTCCTTTGTGGCTGAGCAGGCCATGCGCGGCACCATCCTGGCCCATGTGGACGGCGGCGTTCCCAATGTCCTTATCGAGCTGCCCACCATCTGCGAAGCTACGGTGGGCTATATGATCTATTTCTTCGAGTATGTATGCGGTCTGAGCGGCCATCTGCTGGAGGTAAATCCCTTCAACCAGCCCGGTGTGGAGGCCTACAAAAAGAATATGTTTGCCCTGCTGGGCAAGCCGGGATACGAAACCCTGAAGGCTGATTTGGAGGCTCGTCTGTAAAATAAACAAAGTCCTGGAAAATTTTGAAATTATTTAGTTGAAAAAAACGGCTTCATATGGTAAAGTGATAGTAGAAAAGGGAACGAACAATCCCTACGCTAAATCTTAAGGAGTGATTCACATGATTCGTGTCATCATGGGCAAAAAGGGCTCCGGCAAAACCAAGCAGATGATCGAAATGATCAACAATGCTGTTCAGACCGAGCATGGCAACGTCGTTTGCATTGAAAAGGGTGACAAACTGACTTTTGATATCCACTACCAGATCCGTCTGGTTGAGGCCAACCAGTACGACATTGCTGACTACACCGCTCTGAAGGGTTTCATTAGCGGCCTGTATGCTGGTAATTTTGACATTACCCATGTCTTTATCGACAGCCTGACCAAGATCGTCGGCGGCGATTGCAGCCACGAGACCGAGAAGTTCCTCGATTGGCTGAACAACTTCGGCGAGCGCCACAACATCAAGTTCACCATCACCATCAGCGACGATGCTTCTCTGGCTCCCGAGGGTGTCAGCAAGTATTTCTGATTTATTGAATATAACCCAACGAAAACTCCGTGGATTTTTTCCACGGAGTTTTTTTCGTTCCCCTTCCGTTTCCATCAAATCCCTCCTTGACACATACCCCCATGGGGTATATCATAAAGGCGCTGGAAAGGGGGAACCTAGATGGAAGAGAACCAGTGCTGCTATTGCCACGCGAAAAAGGAGCGCTCTGAACCGGAGTTTAAAGATCTAATTCACCGTCTAAACCGTATCTCCGGCCAGATACAGGGCATTCGGGGCATGGTAGAGCGGGACGCCTACTGCATCGACATTTTGACGCAGGTGGCCGCCGCCACCGCCGCTCTGAACAGTTTTAATAAGGTACTTCTGGCCAACCACATCCGTACCTGCGTGGCCGACGACATCCGCGCGGGACGGGAGGACTCTCTGGAAGAACTGGTATCCACACTTCAAAAGCTGATGCGCTGATGTTATGTAACCCGATATAAGGAGCAATTGCATGGAACAATTTAATGTAACCGGCATGAGCTGTGCCGCCTGCAGCGCCAGGGTCGAGAAGGCTGTCGCGCAGGTTCCCGGCGTCACAAGCTGCTCGGTCAGCCTGCTGACCAACTCCATGGGCGTGGAGGGCAATTTCTCTGACGCAGAGATCCTCGCCGCCGTGGAGCACGCGGGCTACGGCGCCTCAAAGAAGGGGGCTGCCGCCCAGGGCTCCAATCCCATGGCGGATGCCGCCGACGCTCTGGCAGACCACGAGACGCCATATCTGAAACGGCGGCTGTTGGCCTCCCTTGGCTTTCTGGTCGTGCTCATGTATGTGTCTATGGGGCACACCATGTGGGGCTGGCCCATGCCCGCCTTTTTTGAAGGAAACCCCATTGCCAACGGCATCCTTCAGCTGCTGCTGGCCGGCATCGTTCTGGTCATCAACCAGAACTTCTTCATCAGCGGCTTCAAGGCCCTGTGGAACCGTGCCCCCAACATGGACACCCTGGTGGCTCTTGGCGCCGCCGCCTCCTACGGCTGGAGCGTCTACGCCCTGTTTGCCATGAGCGGTCAGGTGCTGCACGGCGAGATGGAGCACGCCATGCACACGATGCACGAATTCTACTTTGAGTCCGCCGCCATGATCCTGACGCTCATCACCGTGGGGAAGATGCTGGAGGCCCGCTCCAAGGGCAAAACCACCGACGCCCTCAAAAATCTGATGAAGCTGGCCCCCAAAACCGCCGTACTGCTCCGCGACGGTGCCGAGGTGGAGGTTCCCATTGAGCAGGTCAAGAAGGGCGACGTGTTCGTGGTCCGTCCCGGTGAGAACGTCCCCGTGGACGGCGTGGTGCTGGATGGTACCAGCGCCATCAATGAGGCCGCCCTCACCGGCGAGTCCATCCCCGTGGACAAGACCATAGGCGACGCGGTCTCCGCCGCCACCACGAACACCTCCGGCTATCTCCGCTGTGAGGCCACCCGCGTGGGCGAGGACACCACGCTGTCCCAGATCATCCAGATGGTCAGCGATGCCTCCGCCACCAAAGCCCCCATCGCCAAGGTCGCGGACAAGGTCTCCGGGGTGTTTGTCCCCACCGTCATCACCATCTCCGCTGTCACCTTCGCGGTGTGGATGCTGCTGGGCCGGGAGCCCGGCTTTGCACTGGCCCGGGCGATCTCCGTCCTGGTCATCAGCTGCCCCTGTGCCCTCGGTCTGGCAACTCCCGTGTCCATCATGGTCGGCAACGGCCTGGGGGCCAAAAACGGGATTCTCTTCAAGACCGCCGTCTCCCTGGAGGAGACGGGCCGTGTCCGTGTCGTGGCGCTGGACAAGACCGGTACAATCACCTCCGGCGAGCCAAGGGTCACCGATATCCTGCCCACCGAGGGCTGCTCCAGCGCGCTGCTGCTTGAGCTGGCCTATGCGCTGGAGGCCAAGAGCGAGCACCCCCTGGCCCGGGCCATTGTGGCCTACGCCCAGGAGCAGAATCTGACGCCCCACGATGTAGATGCGTTTACCGCACTGCCCGGCAATGGCCTGTCCGCACGCAAGGAAGGGAAAACCCTTTACGGCGGCAGCGCCTCCTTCATGGCGACTGTGGCCGCCATCCCGGCCGAGCTGGCCCAGCAGGCCTCGGCGCTTGCCGAGCAGGGCAAAACACCCCTGTTCTTCAGTATGGAGGATAAGCTGGCAGGCGTCATCGCCGTGGCTGACACCATGAAGCCCGACAGCCCCCAGGCCATCAAGGAGCTTCAGGGGATGGGGGTCCGCGTGGTCATGCTCACCGGCGACAACGAGCGCACCGCCAAGGCCATCGGCGCCCAGGCCGGTGTGGACGAGGTCATCGCCGGCGTCCTGCCTGACGGAAAAGAGGCCGTCATTCGCGATTTGCAGCGACAGGGCAAGGTGGCTATGGTGGGGGACGGCATCAACGATGCCCCCGCCCTGACCCGCGCCGACATTGGCATTGCCATCGGTGCCGGGGCAGATATTGCCATTGATGCTGCCGACGTGGTGCTGATGCAAAGCCGCCTCCGGGATGTGCCCGCCGCCATCCGTCTGAGCCGAGCCACCCTCCGAACCATTCACGAAAACCTGTTCTGGGCTTTCTTCTATAACGTCATTGGAATCCCGCTGGCCGCCGGTGTGTTCATTCCCCTGGGTCTGACCCTGAACCCCATGTTCGGCGCTGCCGCCATGAGTCTGTCCAGCTTCTGTGTGGTCACAAACGCCCTGCGGCTGAACCTGTTCAAGCTGCAAGACGCCTCCCACGACAAGAAGCGTTCCCATAAAACCCCCACCTCTCTGCCCGATGCAGAGGAAATCAAGCTTGAAAAGGAGACTTCCGCTATGACTAAGACCATTCAAATTGAAGGCATGATGTGCCCCATGTGCGAGGCCCACACCAAAAAGGCTCTGGAGGCTCTGGACGGCGTTGTGTCCGCCACCGCCAGCCACACCGAGGGTGTCGCCGTTGTCACCCTGTCCAAAGACGTTTCCGATGATGCCCTGACCAAGGCGGTTATCGAGGCCGGCTACAAGGTCCTATCTGTGGACTGATCCCGATTGCGGCACCGAACCGGCGGCCCTGCGCACCCCGTAGGCGCATTGGTGTTTTCCGTTCTGCCAAGCTCCGTGCGCAAACACAGAAAAACGTCCGGCACCCACTCCAAAGTGGGTGCCGGACGTCTCTTTTTTCGGTTGGACTCTTTACCGCGGCTCACGCCTTCGCCGCTGATCCCGGGATCGCTCCGTCCTTGGGGCAGAGCGCAAAACAGCGGGCCGGGTACCCCGTTCCGCCCTCCACCTTGGGGAAGGTGCAGAATACCAGCGCGCCCACCGGCGGGCACTGGTCCAGATTGGTCAGCAGCTCCATCTGGATGCGGTCCTGGGCCAGGATATAGTACTCCACCTCGTAGTTGGTCTGCCCGGAGGTGATGGGGGCCTCGGTATCGGATGTCTCATGGCCGATGGCCCCGATCTTGCGCTCCTCCACCAGGAACTTCACGGCCTCCAGCTTCCAGCCCGGGAAATGCCGGTTTCCGTCCGCGTCCAGGTTGTCCATATCTTCGGCGGGACGCTTGGACCAGCCGCTCATGAACGCAACGAAAGCGCCCTCCGGAATCTGGCCATATTTTTCCTCCCACTCCAGAATGTCCGGAACATCCAGAACAAAGTCCGCATTTTGTTCCACCTTGGCCCGTGCATCAATCACGCACAGCGGCATCACGGTCTCGTCCAGGGCGATCTGGTCCAGGGACCGTCCGCCCTTTACCATGTGGCAGGGTGCGTCCACATGGGTCCCGTACTGTCCCACCGTGGTGTAGGCGTGGGCACAGAAGATGGAATTGGTCAGGTTGACCTTCTCCTCCACCTGCATGGCCGGCCAGCCCACCCAGTGGGGGGTCTCCGCGCTGAGGGCATGGGTGAGATCCACCCATTTACAGGAATTTTTCCAATCACTCCACTGGTTCCAAAGCCAGGTATTTTCCATTTTAGGTTCCCCTTTCCATTTAGCCGTGCGTGCTGCTGTCACAGTATATCAGCCTATTATACCGTATTATACCATACCTCACCATTATAAAACAGGTTGGTTCCTTGTAAAATCAAATCGAACGTACAAAAAAGCACAGCGGCTGGTCTCTATGCACTTGCGCATCCCGTTGCCCTTCCGTTTTCGGTTTGCGCCTTATCCCAGCGCCACATCCAACATCATCATCACCGTGAATCCCACTGCAAAAAAGACCGTCCCAACGTTGGAGTGCTTTCCCTGGCTCATTTCTGGGATCAGCTCCTCTACTACAACATAGATCATAGCGCCGGCGGCAAAGCTCAGGAAATAAGGCAGTGCCGGAACAATCAGCCAGGCAGCTAAAATGGTAAGAACCGCTCCGATTGGCTCAACGATCCCGGATAGAATTCCATATACGGCCGCTTTTGCCTTGCTCATCCCCTCGGAATGCAGCGGCATAGAGATGATAACCCCCTCCGGAACGTTCTGAATGGCAATGCCGATCGACAATGCCAGCGCCCCGGCAAGAGAAATCTGTGCATTTTCCGTGGCAAGGCCAGCATACACAACGCCTACTGCCATACCTTCCGGGATATTATGGAGCGTCACCGCCAGCACCAGCATAGTCGTTCGTTGCAGCTTGTTTTTCGGCCCCTCTGCCTGCGCTGCATTCCTATGTAAATGCGGGATCAAGTGGTCAAGCAGCAGCAGGAACAGGATTCCAAGCCAAAAGCCGACCACTGCCGGAACAAACGATAATGTACCCAGTCCCGCAGACTGCTCCAGTGCAGGAATCAGGAGACTCCATACCGAAGCGGCAACCATAACGCCGCCAGCAAAGCCGCTGAGTGCTCGCTGAACCGTCAGGCCCATGCTTTTCTTCATAAACAGCACACAGGCTGCACCCAGCGATGTCCCCAGAAAGGGAATCAAAATTCCAATCCACGTGTTTTTATCCATCATAA
>JAHHSC010000068.1 GCA_020025455.1 Lawsonibacter sp.
TTGTAGCTGCATGAGAGCCCAAGCCCTGTGCTGGGGCTGCTGCTGTCAAAGACAGAGGCGGGCACATAGAGAATGCTGCCTGACCAGAAGGGCATGGTGGAGGACGTGAGCGGGAGCAGGTTATCGTTGATGGAGGTGAGGTAGATGTTGGAGGCGGAGGAGACAGGCAGGGGCAGTAAGGTCAGACACAGGGTCAGTACCAGCAGCAGGTGAGTAAAGCGGCGCATATGCTTCATTGTTCAGGGCCTCCTTTCCGCAATTCTTGTGCCATAAATTATAGCATAGTATAATCGCAGGAGCAAGGATGCACTTTCATTCGTTTTTAATGGGCCGTAAAGCATTTGGACAGCCAGAAGCGAGCTTGGAAGCAAGGGCCTGCCCTAAAAAAAGACGCGTCCCGGAACTTCTTCGGTTCCGAGACGCGTCTTTTTTAAGTTTTATCCACAAGCATCCGGCTGGCGTTGAGAATGGCCAGTACCGTAACGCCCACGTCTGCAAAGACGGCCATCCACATATTGGCATAACCAAAGGCGGAGAGACCCAGCACCAGGAATTTGACACCCAGGGCAAAGATCACATTCTGACGCACCACCCGCAGGGTCTTACGGGCAATCCGAATGGCCAGGGGAAGCTTGGAGAGGTCATCGTCCATGAGTACCACATCGGCGGCCTCAATGGCGGCATCGGAACCGAGCGCACCCATAGCCACGCCCACGTCTGCACGGGACAGCACAGGGGCGTCGTTGATCCCGTCGCCCACAAAGAGCAGCTGTTCGCCGGGCTGCTTTTTTTTCAGAAGGGCCTCCACACGGTCCACCTTGTCGCCGGGGAGCAGACCGGAGAAGATCTCGTCCAGGCCCAGCTGGTGGCCCACCTGGTTGGCAGCGGCAGGGGAGTCGCCGGTGAGCATGACGGTCTTGCGAATACCGACCCGCTTCAAAGCGCGGAGGGCCTGGGCAGAGTGCTCCTTCACCTGATCGGCGGCCATGATATAGCCCCGGTAGACCCCGCTGACTGCTACATGGACCACGGCACCGGCTTCGGATGGGACCTCGGCGGATATACCGGCCTGAGCCAGCAGCTTGGCGCTGCCCGCCAGCACCTCATGGCCGTCCACCAGAGCTTTTACGCCGTGCCCCGCAGTCTCCAGAATATTGGTAGCCCGCGCCAGATCCAGCCCCTCCGGGGCGGCGGCGACGATGGCTTTGGCGATGGGATGGAGGCTGGCCTGTTCCGCCAAAGCGGCCAGGGTAAGCAGCTCCGTCTCATCCATGTCCACGGGGTGGACCGCGGTCACGGAGAAGGAACCGCTGGTCAAGGTGCCGGTTTTATCAAAAACGGCCACCTTCACATCGGCCAGAGCCTCCAGATAGTTGCCGCCCTTTACCAGAATACCCCGTTTGGAGGCACCGCCGATCCCGCCAAAGAAGGTCAGCGGGATCGAGATGACCAGCGCACACGGGCAGGACACCACAAGGAAAATGAGCGCGCGCTGGATCCACATTTGGAAGGAACCAAGGCCGAGAAGAGGGGGGAGCAAAGCCAGAACCACTGCGGCGATGACCACGGAGGGGGTGTAGTACCGGGCAAACTTGGTGATGAAGTGTTCCGCTTTGGCCTTCTTAGAGGAGGCATTTTCCACCAGCTCCAAAATTTTGGACACGGTGGACTCCTCAAAGGGCTTGCTTACCTGAACGCGAATCAGACCGGACAGATTGATGCAGCCGCTAACCACGTCCTGACCGGGATTCACCTCACGGGGGAGAGACTCGCCGGTGAGGGCGGCGGTATCCAGTGTGGAGGACCCCTCCAGGATGACCCCGTCCAGAGGGATGCGCTCACCCGGCTTTACCAAAATCACGCCGCCCACAGGCACTTCCTCGGGGTCCACCTGGACCACGGCTCCGTCCTGCTCAATGTTGGCAAAGTCGGGGCGGATATCCATGAGGGAGGCGATGGACTGACGGCTCCGGGCCACAGCCACGCTCTGAACCAGTTCGCCGATCTGATAGAACAGCATGACGGCAACGCCCTCCGGGTACTCACCGCAGCCAAAGGCACCTGCGGTCGCTACCGCCATAAGAAAGTTCTCGTCAAAAATCTGGCCGTTGGCAATGTTGCGGACCGCGCGCCACAGCACATCCCAGCCAGCCAGACCGTAGGGAATCAAGTGGAGCAGCAGGCCGAGGGGACCTTCGGGCCCCCACAGCTCCAACAGCAGAAAGAGTACACCGGCCAGCACAATGCGCCGGAGCAGTTTCTTCTGCTTTTTAGAAAGAGAAGTATGGTTCATCGCATCACAATCTCACAGTCGGGCTCAATCTTGGCGCAGACCTTCACGGCCTTCTGTACGATCTCGTCAAAGCGGGCATCGTCGGCTTCGATGGTGAGCTTCTGGGACAGAAAATTGACGGATACGTTGGTGACGCCGTCCAGCTTGCGGATGCCGTCCTCCATTTTGGCGGCGCAGTTGGCACAGTCCAGATCAATCAGCTTATAGGTCTTTTTCATGTTGATTACTCCTCTCTGAATTTAAAATGTCACTCCTCGAGGTGCTCCATACCCTGATTTAGAATCCGGGCCACATGGTCGTCATCCAGGGAATAGAACACCGTTTTTCCATCACGACGGAATTTGACCAGCTTGCCCGACTTCAAAATGCGCAGCTGGTGGGAAACGGCACTCTGACTGACCCCGATGAGGGAGGCTAGATCACACACGCACAGTTCCGATTCGGACAAGGCGTATAAAATCTGGACCCGGGTGGAGTCGCCAAAGAGCTTGAACAGCTCTGCCAGGTCGTAGAGCTCTTCTTCGGGAGGCAGGTGGCCCCGCAGCTCGTTCAGGCGGTCTGGATGGTCGTTGGGGTGGCCGCCGCAGCAGGGGGCCGCAGGTTCATGTTGCATGTACATTCCTCACTTTCAACACATGAGCATTTGTTCATATGTTGATATGATAGTAGCACTGGCCTGCCCATTTGTCAAGCGGCAGAGGGAAAAAAAGGAGCCGAAAACAAAAAATTACAAGGAAAGGAACGTTTTCGTTCATATGGGCAAAAATCCCGGGCCATATATAGGTATTTCTGTATGGGTTTTCAGCAAAAGACCGAAAAAAATCCCGGTTAACGATTTACAAAACGATGCAATAGTGGTAAAATACCATCAGTTAAATAAGTCTTTTCCGCTCCCCTCCTGTCGGGGAGCGGAACTGTCATGTACAGCCATAATCAATTACTTATAATTGATATAGGTAATTACTTGGGCCTGAGACCGTACATGACAGTGGCCGCAGCAGGAAATATGTGTACCAAGGGCGGGGGGACCCGTCCGCCGAATAAAGAAGAAAGTAGGGAACTTCTATGGCAAGAAAATTCAAAACCATGGACGGCAACAATGCTGCGGCATATGTCAGCTACGCCTTCACGGAAGTGGCCGGCATTTACCCCATCACCCCGTCCAGCCCCATGGCCGACTATGTGGACCAGTGGGCCGCGCAGGGCCAGAAGAACATTTTCGGCACTACCGTTAAGGTGGCCGAGATGCAGTCTGAGGCCGGTGCCGCCGGTACCGTCCACGGCTCTCTGAACGCCGGTGCGCTGACGACCACTTACACCGCTTCTCAGGGCCTTCTGCTGATGATCCCCAATATGTACAAGATCGCCGGCGAGCTGCTGCCCGCCGTGTTCCACGTCTCTGCCCGTACCGTGGCTGCTCAGTCTCTGAACATCTTCGGTGACCACTCCGACGTTATGGCCTGCCGCCAGACCGGCTTTGCCATGCTGGCTGAGGGCAACGTGCAGGAGGTCATGGACCTGGCTCCCGTGGC
Organism: Lawsonibacter sp.; assembly: GCA_020025455.1. GTDB lineage: Bacteria > Bacillota > Clostridia > Oscillospirales > Oscillospiraceae > Lawsonibacter. The sequence continues at coordinate 3,826 of JAHHSC010000068.1, forward strand.
TCACCTGGCTGCCATCAAGGGCCGCGTCCCCTTCATCAACTTCTTCGACGGCTTCCGTACCTCTCACGAGATCCAGAAGGTCGCTGTTTGGGATTACGAGGACCTGGCCGAGATGGTCGACATGGACGCTGTCGAGGCGTTCCGTGCCCGCGCGCTGAACCCCGAGCATCCCACGATGCGCGGCTCTCACGAGAACGGCGATGTGTTCTTCCAGCACCGCGAGGCCTGCAACCCCTACTATGATGCCCTCCCCGAGATCGTGGAGGAGTACATGGGCAAGATCAACGCCAAGCTGGGCACCGACTATCAGCTGTTCAACTACTACGGCGCTCCCGATGCTGACCGCGTCATCATTGCCATGGGCTCCATCTGCGACGTGGCGGAAGAGGTCATTGACTATCTGAACGCCAACGGCGAGAAGGTCGGCCTGGTCAAGGTCCGCCTGTATCGTCCGTTCCGCGCCGACAAGCTGATTGCTGCCATTCCCGCTACCTGCAAGAAGATTGCGGTTCTGGACCGTACCAAGGAGCCTGGCGCTCTGGGCGATCCTCTGTACATGGACGTGATCACCGCTCTGTCCCGTGCCAACATCACCGACAAGGTGGTCGTGGGCGGCCGCTACGGCCTGGGCTCCAAGGATACGCCTCCCCGCAGCGTGTTTGCTGTGTACGAGAACCTGGCTCAGGACGCCCCCAAGAACAACTTCACCATCGGCATCGTGGACGACGTCACCAACCTGTCCCTGCCTGAGCACGATGTGGCCAACACCGCTGCCAGCGGCACCATCGAGTGCAAGTTCTGGGGTCTGGGCGGCGACGGTACCGTGGGCGCCAACAAGAACTCCATCAAGATCATCGGCGACCACACCGACAAGTACGTGCAGGCTTACTTCCAGTACGACTCCAAAAAGACCGGCGGCGTGACCATCAGCCACCTGCGCTTCGGCGATAAGCCCATCAAGAGCCCCTACTACATCAACAAGGCCGACTTCGTGGCCTGCCACAACCCCTCCTACGTGACCAAGGACTTCCCCATGGTCCGCGATGTTAAGCCCGGCGGCGTGTTTATGATCAACTGCCAGTGGAGCGACGAGGAGCTGGCCCACCACCTGTCTGCCAACGCCAAGCGTTACATTGCTGAGAACAACATTCAGCTCTACACCATCAACGCCATTGACCTGGCCCGCGAGATTGGCATGGGCAAGCGCACCAACACGATCCTGCAGTCTGCGTTCTTCACGCTGGCTAAGGTCATGCCTCAGGCTGACGCGATCCAGTACATGAAGGACGCTGCCACCAAGTCCTACCTGAAGAAGGGCCAGGACATTGTGGATATGAACCACAAGGCCATTGACCTGGGCGCCACCGCCTTCAAGAAGGTCGAAGTGCCTGCCGATTGGAAGAACGCGGTCGATGCTCCTGTGGAGCACACTCTGGCCGGTCCCGCCAAGCTGGTTGACATGGTCAAGAACATTCTGGACCCCGTGGACCGTATGGACGGCGACAGCCTGCCTGTTTCCGCGTTCGAGAAGCACGTGGATGGTACCTTCGAGCTGGGCGCTGCTGCCTACGAGAAGCGCGGCGTTGCCGTGACCGTGCCTACCTGGGACGCTGCTAAGTGTATCCAGTGCAACCAGTGCTCCTACGTCTGCCCCCACGCCACCATCCGTCCCTTCGCTCTTACCGAGGAGGAGGCCGCTCAGGCTCCCGCTTCCGCCAAGATCGTGGACGTCAAGGCCGGCAAGGGCAAGGGCGTGTACAAGTTCTCTCTGGCTGTCAGCCCCCTGGATTGTATGGGCTGCGCGGTCTGCGTAAACACCTGCCCCGTCAACGCTCTGACCATGGTCAACCAGGAGGAGGAGCTGGCTCAGCAGGATGCCTTCGATTACATGGTCGCCAACGTGTCCGACAAGGATGATATGTCCGATCTGACCGTTAAGGGCAGCCAGTTTAAGAAGCCTCTGCTGGAGTTCTCCGGTTCCTGCGCTGGCTGTGCTGAGACTTCCTATGCCCGCCTGATCACCCAGCTGTTCGGCGATCGGATGTACATCTCCAACGCCACCGGCTGTTCCTCCATCTGGGGCGGCCCCGCTGCTACTTCCCCCTACACCACCACGGCCGAGGGCAAGGGTCCCGCTTGGGCGAACTCCCTGTTTGAGGATAACGCCGAGCACGGCTTTGGTATGTATCTGGGCCAGAAGACCATTCGCGCCCGTCTGATCTCCAAGCTGGAGCAGATGGCTGCTGCCGAGCAGACCTCTGCCGAGACCAAGGCCCTGATCGAGAACTTCCTGAACACGGCCGAGGACGGCGAGGCCAACACCGCCGCCACCAAGGCTCTGATCCCCGCTCTGGAGGCCGCTGCCAAGGCTGGCTGCAGCCTTGCTTCTGAGGTCCTGAAGGAGAAGGAGTACCTGAACAAGAAGTCCGTGTGGATCTTCGGCGGCGACGGCTGGGCCTACGACATTGGCTTCGGCGGCGTGGACCACGTTCTGGCTTCCGGCGAGGACGTGAACATCTTCGTCTTTGACACCGAGGTGTACTCCAACACGGGCGGACAGGCTTCCAAGGCCTCCAACATCGGCCAGGTCGCTCAGTTTGCGGCTGCCGGTAAGACCATCGCCAAGAAGAGCCTGGCTGAGATCGCCATGACCTACGGCTACGTCTATGTGGCTCAGATCTCCATGGGCGCCAACCCCAATCAGGCTCTGAAGGCCATTGCCGAGGCCGAGGCTTACCACGGTCCTTCTCTGATCATCGGCTACGCTCCCTGCGAGATGCACTCCATCAAGGGCGGCATGTCCAACTGCCAGCTGGAGATGAAGAAGGCTGTCGAGTGCGGCTACTGGAACCTGTTCCGGTTCAACCCCGCTGCCAAGGAAGAGGGCAAGAACCCCTTCACTCTGGACTCCAAGGCCCCCGCTGGCGGCTATCAGGAGTTCCTGATGAACGAGGCCCGTTACTCCTCTCTGACCCGCTCCTTCCCCGAGCGCGCCAAGGAGCTGTTCGCTCTGAACGAGGAGACGGCCAAGAAGCGTTACGAGAAGCTGACCCGTATGGTCAAGATGTACGGCGAAGAAGACTAATCCGCTCAAACATCGCGACTGCTGAAATAGAACATCCCGCCAGAGATATGGTTCTCTGGCGGGATTTTTCATTCTTAAGAAAAACATAAGGAAAGGATGGATGACATAAAGAAGCTCCTATGCTA
>JAHHSC010000069.1 GCA_020025455.1 Lawsonibacter sp.
CCGCTGACCTCTTGAATGCCATTCAAGCGCTCTCCCAGCTGAGCTATACCCCCACATGGGCTGTTTTACGAAACCGTGTTTCGCTCAACGCAAGATGTATGATACCAGAAATTAAACCTTTTGTCAACAACAATTTTCAGTTTTTTTCGAGGCGCGCAGATTTTTTTACTGTGCGCTTCTCGCTGCACAAACGGCATCTTCCGTCAGAGAAAGCCGCCGCAGCCAAATTGACTGCGGCGGCTATACTGCTTAGTAATACTTCTTGCGGTTCTTACGGGCAGCCTCAGACTTCTTGCGGCGCTTAACGCTGGGGCTCTCATAATGCTCGCGCTTGCGGACCTCGGCCAGCACGCCAGACTTGGCACAGCTACGCTTGAATCGCTTCAGAGCACTCTCGAGAGACTCATTCTCTCGCACACGGATTTCCGACATTTATATTTCCCTCCCTCCGGCGCAGCAGGGCGTCCCCTGCCACGTAAGGGCCATTATTCTATGGCTTTAACAGTAACATTATATTTGCTAATTGTGGTTCTGTCAAGAGTAGATTTGTAAATGAGCTGTAAATTTCGTCTTTTCTTATTTCAGGATCAGGCTGACCAGCTTACCGCGGACCACGATGGTCTTGACCAGGGTCTTACCCTCGGCCAGCTTTGCGATCTTGGGCTCGGCCAGCGCGGCAGCCACGATCTCCTCATCGGTACTCTCGACGGGCACAACGATATTGGCTTTCACCTTGCCGCTGACCTGAACCGCCATCTGGACGGTAGATGCCACCGTCTTGCTCTCGTCATACTCGGGCCAGGGGTGCTGTCCCGCCTGACCGCCGTAACCGGCCATCTCCCACAGCTCCTCGCACAGGTGCGGTGCGAAGGGGGACAGCATCAGCAGCAGAGCCTTCATATCCCCGCGGCTAGCGCCGTTGGCGTAGAAATCGTTGACCAGGGACATGAGCGTGGCAATTGCGGTGTTAAACTTCATAGCCTCGATGTCATCCGACACCTTTTTGATGGCCTTGTGGATTGCGGCCTCGTTTGCCTTGGAGTACGCTTCCCCCTCGTGCTCACGCTCGGTAGCCAGATTCCACACACGGTTCAGGAAGCGCTTGCAGCCCTCCACACCCTTATCAGACCAGGCCGCAGCCTTTTCAAAGTCACCGATGAACATGATATAGGTACGCATGGTATCGGCGCCGTAGGCTTCCACGATGTCGTTGGGGTTGATGACGTTACCGCGGCTCTTAGACATTTTCTCGCCGCCCTCGCCAAGGATCATGCCATGGGAGGTACGCTTCTTGTAGGGCTCCTTGGTGGGGACCACACCGATGTCATAGAGGAACTTGTGCCAGAAGCGGCTGTACAGCAGGTGCAGGGTAGTGTGCTCCATGCCGCCGTTGTACCAGTCCACAGGGGACCAGTACTCCATGGCCTCCTTGGAAGCCAGGGCCTGGTCGTTGTGGGGGTCCATATAGCGCAGGAAGTACCAGCTGGAGCCGGCCCACTGGGGCATGGTGTCGGTCTCGCGCTTGGCGGGTCCGCCGCAGCAGGGGCAGGTGGTGTTGACCCAGTCGGTCATCTTAGAGATGGGGGACTCGCCGTCGTCGGTGGGCTCGTAGCTGTCCACTTCAGGCAGCAGCAGGGGCAGCTGATCCTCGGGAACGGGCTGCCAGCCGCACTTCTCACAGTAAATCATGGGGATGGGCTCGCCCCAGTAGCGCTGACGGGAGAAAACCCAGTCACGGAGCTTGAAGTTGACTTTGGCCTTGCCGATGCCCTTCTCCTCCAGCCACTTGGTGATGGCGGGGATTGCCTCCTGAACAGTCAGGCCGTTCAGGAAGTCGGAGTTGACCAGAACGCCGGTGTCGTCCTTAGCGGTGAAGGCCGCCTCCTGCACGTTCTCACCGCCAGCGACCACCTCGATGATCTCGCAGCCGAACTTTTTGGCAAACTCCCAGTCGCGGTCATCGTGGGCGGGCACGGCCATGATAGCGCCGGTGCCGTAGGTGGCCAGGACATAGTCGGAGATGAAAATGGGGATCTCCTTGCCATTGACCGGGTTGATGCCGCGCACGCCGTCCAGGCGCACGCCGGTCTTTTCCTTGTTCAGCTCCGTGCGCTCCAGGTCGGACTTGGAGGCGGCCACCTTCTGGTAGGCCATGATCTCGTCGGCGTTGGCCAGCTTGCCCTGCGTCAGCCAGTTCTTCACCAGCTCATGCTCGGGGGAGAGCACCATGTAGGTGGCGCCGAACAGGGTGTCGGGGCGGGTGGTGAACACCACGATGTCCTCCCCAGTGGTGGCCTTAAAGATCACCTCAGCACCAGTAGAGCGGCCGATCCAGTTCTTCTGCTGGGTCTTGACACGGTCATTGAAGTCCACCTCGTCCAGATCGTCGATGAGGCGCTGGGCATAGGCGGTAATTTTCAGCATCCACTGGCTCTTCTCCTTGCGGATTACAGGGGAGCCGCAGCGCTCACACACGCCGTCCACGACCTCCTCATTGGCCAGTACACACTTACAGGAGGTGCACCAGTTCACGGGCATCGTAGTCTTGTAGGCCAGACCCTTCTTCCACAGCTGGAGGAAAATCCACTGGGTCCACTTGTAATAGCTGGGATCGGTGGTATTGACCACGCGGTCCCAGTCGAAGGAGTAGCCCAGCATCTGCAGCTGCTTGGTGAAGTTTGCGATGTTGTCGTGGGTCACCTTGGCGGGGTGAATGTGGTTCTTGATGGCAAAGTTCTCCGTGGGCAGACCAAAGGCGTCGTAGCCCATGGGGAACAGGACATTATAGCCGTCCATACGCTTCTTGCGGGCAATGACGTCCATAGCGGTATAGGGGCGGGCATGGCCCACGTGCAGGCCGTTGCCGGAGGGATAGGGGAACTCGACCAGACCGTAGAACTTAGGCTTGCTGGTGTCGCCGTTCTTGCTGGCGAAGGTGCCCTCCTCCTGCCATTTCTTCTGCCATTTTGTTTCGATGGCGGTGAAATCATACTTCATTTTATATTCCTCCAATGAGCGGCCGGAAGATGCAAAAACGCCCCCGGCCGGAATTCGGCCAGGGGCGTAGAAACGCGATACCACCCTGATTCAGCTGCCGGTCACCCGAACAGCCCTCTATGGCCCGTCACAGCGACGGAACCGGGGCGAATAACGACGCCAGCCGTCCTCCCCTACACCGCACAGCGCTGTTCGGGGCGGAAGCTCCGGGACCAGTTATACACAAAGCGTCTCTGCTGACTCGCACCGACCGTCAGCTCTCTGCCAGAGGACCGCTCTGTCTTTCTTCCCATCATTGCCTTTGCTTATACAGTTTCATATTCTAGGCATATTTTCCCCGTTTGTCAAGCGTTTTCACGGCTAAAACCCAAAGAAATGCACAGACACCCCTGAGCCTGCTCTGGGGTGTCTGTGCCTCGTATCTCGGTTACGCAGGTTCTTTGTCCCAGCTCACGATGGAGCCGTTGGAGCCGGCGTGGCCCAGCGCCTTGGCTCTGGCACCGCTCTGGCCCAGTTTTAGGCAAAAAACAAGCCTTACGGGTGGTTCCCGCAAGGCTTGTGCGTTTCGATTCATCGTGCCAGACCGGCCTGCTCCAGCCGCTCGCGCAGCATGGGTCCCACCGCCAGGCTGATCAGAATTTTGACCAGGTCGCCGGGCAGGAACGGAATGACGCAGGCAGTCAGTGCGGGAGCCAGTGCGCTGTCCATGGCGAAGCAGAACCAGGCGGTTCCCAGTGCGTACAAAACTGCGGTGGCCAGCATCATGCCCGCTAACTGTACCAGTCTCTTTCTGGGAAACCGGTCCACAAAGAGGCCGGATATCAGAACCATCGGCAGATAGCCCAGGATGTAGCCGCCGGTGGGCCCCATCAGCTTGCCAAGGCCGCCGGCAAAGCCGCTGAACACGGGCATACCGACCGCACCCAGCAGGATATAGACCAAAACCGCCGCCGTTCCCCTTTTCCAGCTCAGTACATAGGCCGTCAGGTAAACCACCAGCGTGGCCAGCGAGAGCGGCACAGGTCCGATGGGCAGTGCAAAGGGAGACACCACTGCCAGCACAGCGGCCATGACTGCCACGGCAGCCATGGTATAAACAGGGGTATTGTGTTTCATATACATTCCACCTTCCAACAACTGTAAACCGGTCAATACTAATTAGTTTACAATTATGTTTGGAAATTGTCAACCTTAATTTAAGATGGTTAACCGTTAGGCTTCAGGAAACACTCCGGCCCCCGATACCGGACCTTTCCCACGCTGGCTGCACCGTACTCGATGGCTTCGGTGGGGCACTGGGTAATACAGGCCATACAGTGGGTACAGCTGCCGCTCCAGCTGGGCTTCCCGTCTGTCAGACTGATATTTTGCAGGGGGCAGACCTCCACGCACTTGCCGCAGCCCACGCACTTCTCCCCCGCCCTGAACTTTTTGTCCTTGACAATCACGCGGTAGAACACTGGGTTTACAGGGCCGGATTTGAGCGCGCCCATCACACCCGCCCTCTGATCCTGAAGTTCCTCCCCCGCCAGGATGGTGTGGGCAGCAGACTCCAGCAGCGGACGAGCTGCTTTGATCCGATGGCGGCACTCCTCCTTGGGTGGTACATCAAAGAGGGCAATGTAGTTTTCGGGCATGAGCACCTCCAGCGTGCCCCGGTAGTGGAGGTTCTTCTCTCCGCACAGTTTGGCATTTGTCTTGGCGGCCTTCCCGATGCCGTCTCCGCACGTCATGACAAAGTAGGCATCGCCGCTGCCTTCAAAACTGCCCGAGCGAATGAAGTCCCGAAAAACCCTGGGCAGGCGCCAGGCGTAGGTCGGGGCCACAAATACCCATGGCTTTCCTGAGCGCAGATCGGCGGCCACTCCGCTTCGGATGTAGTGGAATGCGTCCAAACTCTCGTCACCCAGCAGATCGGCCAGCATCTGGGCACAGTATCGGCTGTTTCCGGTACCGGAAAAATATACGACCATATTCCTCTCCCCCCTTAGATGATGACGCCTTCGCAGTGGTCGATTTCATGTTGGATGATCTGGGCGGTCCAGCCGGTATAGGTCTTGAACCGGGTCTGAAACTTCTCATTCTGGTACTGGACCTTGATCGACTTCCAGCGTTTGGCCGGGCGGACGCCCAGCAGAGACAGGCAGCCCTCCTCCGCCTGATAGGGGGTGGCGCGCTTTACAATCTCCGGGTTGAACATAACCATATACGTTCCATCGTTATCAAAGGCAATGATACGCTTGTTGACGCCGATCATGTTGGCAGCCATACCCACACAGCCGGCCCGATTGGCCTGCAGTGTCTCCAGCAGGTCCTGGGCTACCTCCAGATCCGCCGGGGTGGCAGGCTCTGCCTTCTGGGCCAGAAAGCTCTCATCTCTCATAATCTCTCGAACCATTGTCGTTCCTCCAAACTAAACTGACTGTCCCCATTGTACCACAGGTTTGCGAAAAAAGCTGCCGCGAACTGCAAGCAAATTCTCTTCTTTCCGCCGATTCCGTCTTGGCTTTGGATTGGCAAACGAAAGGAGCGGCTGCGCCAGCGCGCAGCCGCTCCTCATTGGAACAAATCTTAACTTCGTAAGGATGCAGAACCCGTCTTAAACGAACGCGGTACAGCGGATGCGTTCTTTTGTCGTGTTCAACCCTTACAGGCCATCACATACCGCCAAACACCTTGATCATGAAGCCAGCGGCAACCGCGGAGCCGATAACACCGGCGACGTTGGGGCCCATAGCGTGCATGAGCAGGAAGTTGGTGGGGTTCTCCTTCTGGCCAACGGTCTGAGCCACACGAGCGGCCATGGGCACGGCGGAAACACCGGCAGAGCCGATCAGGGGGTTGACCTTGCCCTTGGTTACCACGTACAGCACCTTACCAAACAGCAGTCCGCCAACAGTGGACAGCATGAAGGCCAGCAGACCCAGAGCAATGATGAACATCGTCTCTTTGGTCAGGAAGGAATCGTACTTAGCCTTGAAGCCAACGGACAGGCCCAGAGGAATGGTGACGATGTTGATCAGAGCGTTCTGAGCGGTATCGGACAGGCGCTCGGTGACACCGCTCTCACGGAACAGGTTGCCCAGCATGAGCATACCGATCAGAGGAGCCGTATCGGGGATCAGCAGCACCACGAAGATGGTAACCGCGATGGGGAAGATGATCTTCTCGGTCTTGGAGACCACGCGCAGCTGCGTCATCTTGACCTGGCGCTCCTTCTTGGAGGTCATCAGCTTCATCAGAGGAGGCTGGATCATGGGGATCAACGCCATGTAGGAATATGCCGCAATGGCGATTGCAGGCATGATCTGAGGAGCCAGCTTGGAAGCGGTCAGGATAGCGGTGGGGCCGTCAGCGCCGCCGATCACGCCGATGGCACCGGCCTCAGCGGGCGTAAAGCCCAGAGCCAGGGCCAGCAGGAAGGCGGTGAAGATACCCAGCTGAGCGGCAGCGCCCAGCAGCAGGGAAATGGGGTTGGCCAGCAGCGGGCCAAAGTCAGTCATTGCGCCAATGCCCATGAAAATGATGGACGGATAGATGGCGTACTGAACGCCCTGATACAGCACCCACATAAAGCCCACGCTGCCATTGGCAGGGGGGTTAAAGAGGCCGGTCAGGGGCAGGTTGGCCAGCAGCATACCAAATGCGATGGGAACCAGCAGCAGGGGCTCGAACTTCTTGCCGATGCCCATGTACAGCAGGACGCAGGAAATGATGATCATCAGGAGTTGGCGCCAGTCGGTGGGAAGGGCGGCAAAACCAGATTCGCCGAAAATACGGCCTAAAATCTCAATAAAGAAATCCATGTTTTACTCTCCCTCCTCTCAACCGAGCGTTACCAGCAGGTCGTCGGTGTTCACAGCGCTGCCAACCGTGGCAGCCACAGACTTAACCGTGCCATCCACAGGGGCCGTGACCTCGATCTCCATCTTCATGGCCTCGAGAATGACCAGCACGTCGCCGGCCTTCACAGCCTGGCCGGGCTGACACTCGACCTTAAACACGTTGCCAGGCATGGGGCTGTTCACAGC
>JAHHSC010000007.1 GCA_020025455.1 Lawsonibacter sp.
CCCCGGCCCCGTGCACGTTGAAGCTCTGACACATCCGGCCCAGCAGCTGCTGGGCGGTGGGCAGGGGCTGATCCTTGGGGGCAGGCGGCGGGGGCGGTGTGGGGTCTTTGCCCGTAAAGAAGGCGGAGAGCTTGTCGAAGAAGCCGGGCTTTTTCACCTCCACCACCGTTTCCGGTTCGGGGGCGCGGGTGGGGTCCTGAATCCAGCCCATCTTGACACTGAGCTTGCCCAGCCGGGTGAGCCGCGTGGAGGTCTTGCCGTCCTTGTCCGTTTGGGTGAAGGTGAAGGGCTCGTCGGTGGTAAAGGTGAAGGGCGGGGCCTGGGAGATGGGCAGTGTGTCATTCCAGACGGTTCCGGACTTCCGGGCCACGTCGATGAGGGCCATCAGGATGTCGTTGCGGTCATCGCCCATCAGTTTGGTGTCCAGCGTTACCTGGTAGACCACCCGGTTGGACACCAGCACCTGTCCGTTCCGGTCCAGAATCTGGCCGCGGGCGGCCTCAACGGTCTGGGTCTCGGCGATCTTGAACTGGGAGCGGCGGTAGTACTCGTCGCCCTGATTGATCTGCATATCGTAGAGGGTGGACCAAATCAGGATAAAGGCCAGCACAACCAGGACCAGCATGGCCCACACTCTGCGATGAAATTGTTTGGGTTCCAAGGGAATATCACCCTCCTTTGGGGGAGAAACGGGTCAGGCCAGCTTGTCGCCGCCCACCCGGCTGAAAATAAAGCGAAAGAGGAGCCACACGGGCAGGGTCCAGAGCAGAGACAGCAGCACCTCGGGTACCGCCACTTGCAGCATGGAGGACAGCGTGGCCGTGTTCTTCATCAGACCGCGGAAGATCCGCAGCCCGTCCAGCACCAGAAGCAGGGCTGCACTGCATACAAGGCAGCCCGCGGTGGACTGGCTCAGGGCAAACTGGCTCAGGGCGCCGATGAGCATACCGGCCAGGGCCATAAAGAGGACCAGACCGCCGAAGCCGCCCGGGTAGGCCAGCTCCCACAGAAGGCCAACGGCCAGCCCAAACCCGGTTCCCGCCAGGGCCCCCTCCAGCACGGCCACCGCCGCCGCCGCCGCGGGCAGCAGCATGGGGGCCACGCCGAACAGGGGAAAGCGGGGGAGAATATAGGCATCCAGCAGCCACACAGGCACCAGGCCCAGGGCGTAGATCAGCCATTTGTGGATGAGATCCTGTCGTGTCATAGTTTTGCCCGCCTTACTCCACAAGTTCAAACTCTTTGATGACAAATACCTCGATGAGGGAGTCCAGCTTCACATCGGGGTCCACCACGGCGTAGCGGGACTGCCCGGAGGGGTCAGAAAAGACACCCTCCACACGGCCTACCGCCAGACCGGAGGGATACACATCCCCCTTGCCGGAGGTGAGTACCCGGTCACCGGACACCAGCTGTGCCCCGGTGGGAAGGTAGTTCAGCTTCAGCTTGCCCTGGGTCATCAGGTCAAAGTCGCCCTCCAGGATGCCGGCGCTGAGCGTGCGGGAGACCAGACCGCCCATTTCGATGTCCACGTTGATGATGGAGGACACGGTGGCCCAGTTGTCGCCCAGCTCGGTGACCACGCCCACCAGCACGCCGGTTTCGGACACCACACAGTTCCCCAGAGCCAGACCGGCAGAGGAACCCTTGCTCAGGGTCAGAGTGGACTCCCAGTTGGAGGTGGAGCGGCCGGTGACCTTGGCCGCTTCGAACACAAAGTCCCGGCGGCGCTCCTGAAGCCCCAGCAGCTTACGCAGCTGATTGTTCTCTCGAATGGCCTCCTCTCCGGCCCTGACCTGCTCTTCCAGCTGAGCCACCTGGGACTGAAGCTGGTCCAGCTCGTCCTGAATCTCGCCGTAGCGGAACACGTAGGTGTAGACCCCTTCCGCCCAATCCACCGCAGCAGAGACCCCGTTTCGGACGGGGGAGAGCAGGGTGTTTACCGCGTTGGAGAGGGGGTCGGCATTGCCCTTGCTAAAGGCCGCGCCCACGCCAATCAGTACGGACAGCAGCGCCGCAATGATGAGGAGCACCAGCCCATTTTGTCGGAGAAACTTTTTCACGCGATCACGCCTCCTGCGCGCAGAGTTCCAGGGCATTCACCCCGAAGGCCAGCAGCATACGGCTCAGCTGGCACACGGGAAGGCCCACCACATTGAAGTAATCCCCCTCGATGGACTCCACCAGCATGGCACCGCAGCCCTGAATGCCGTAGGAGCCGGCCTTGTCCATGGGCTCGCCGGTGGCGATGTAGGCGCTTATCTCCGCCTCCGTCAGGGCGCGGAAATGGACGGTGGTGGCCACATGGGCGGTGCTCACCCGGCCGCCCTGGCGGAGGGTGACTCCGGTGTACACCGTGTGGGCACGGCCGGACAGGGTGGACAGCATGGCAAAGGCCTCCTGGGTGCTGTGGGGCTTTCCAAGCACCTTGCCGTCGATGGAGACCACCGTGTCGGCGGCTATGATGAGGTCGGCAGGGTCGGAGCGAGCGGCCACCTCATCGGCCTTCTGGGCGGAGAGGGTCTCCACCAGCTGGGCGGGGGAGAGGTCCCCGTCCACCTTCTCCTCCCCCTGAGCGGGGCGGATGATAAAATCGGAAAGTCCCATTTGGGCCAGCAGCTCACGCCGCCGGGGGGACTGGGAGGCTAAAATAACGGACATAGCAGATTACCTCACAGAAGTCAGATTAAGCGCCGGTGGAGCCGAGGCCGCCCGCACCGCGGTCCGTCTGGTCCAGCTCGTCCACCATGGTGACCTTGGCCTGGAGCACGGGGGTCAGCATGAGCTGGGCGATGCGGTCGCCGGGGTGGATGGTGTAGTCAGCATCGCCCGAGTTCTGAAGTCCCACCAGAATCTCGCCCCGGTAGTCACTGTCGATGACGCCCACACAGTTGGCGGGGGCCACACCGTGCTTGATGCCCAGACCGGAGCGGGCAAAGATCAGGGCCACATAGTCGGCGCTGGGCAGGGCAATGGCGATGCCGGTGGGGACCACCTGGCGCTTCCCGGCGGGAATGACCAGATCCTGGTCGATGCAGGCATGGAGGTCCATGGCGGCAGCTCCGGGGGTGGCATAGAAGGGGGCGGGTATCTCATGGCCAATCTTGGGGGAGAGGGCCTTTACGTTCAATTCCATCGGTTTGATTCTCCTTTGTTTGCTGCGGGCAGGCTCATTCCACATCCCGGTAGTAGAGCCCGCGGGTATATTCGTCGGGCTGGTAGCTGCCCAGTCCCAGATAGCGCTCCAGCACCTGGGCGCACTCCTGGGCGTCCTCGGTGGTGAATACCAGCCGGGCACTCCACAGGCCAAGGCGGCTAAAGTCAGCGCTGCGCCCGGCCAGGAAGAGTGTTTTCGCGTTCAAAATCTCGTTGCGGCAGCCCCAGGCTTTCACCACGGGGAAGTGCTCTCCCTTGCGGTCGGTGAGCTCGTTCACACGGCCGCAGGTGTGCTGGCCGGAGTGGTTGTGGATGATGCAGTTTTCGGTGATCATCAGGGGCAGACGTCCGTAGACGATCATCTCGGTGGGGATGGTTTTGGAGATGTCCCGGATCTGGGCCAGCTTCAGCTCGAAGGAGGCGGTAGCCGAGACAAAGCCCAAGCGGCGCAGCTCCTTCATGGTCTGGCTGTTGTAGACGCCCAGACCGTAGTCCCCCCGGACCCGGAACCCAAGCTGGGCGGCGCGGCGGGCCACACCCAAGGTGCCGGCCAGGGCCTCCTCCACACCCAGCTGGCGCAGGGTGAGCAGTTCATCGTCCAGCTTTTTCGACTGATGATCGGGGCAGATGCGGGGCAGCAGAGCGGCCACGGGGACCCCGGCCTGGATGCACTTTGTCACAACGTCGGGGTGCGCGGCGCCCTCGTCGGTGGGGATGTAGATCAGCGCGGGTTTCAGGTTCAGCAGCCGGTCGCTGATCTGGTCAGCGGTGCGGACGGAGACGGTGTAGACGGGGGCTTCGCTGGGATTTTCATACCGAACCCCGGCGTGGTAGGGCTGATGGCGGCGCGCCGGCGGGACGGCCCGCTGGGCGGACAGATCGTCCAGAACCTGACGGCGCATGGCGTTCAGCGCAGACAGGGGAACCGACAGATTTTCTCCAACCTGCGCCACCACCTTTGCGCAGGCGTAGGGAGTGCCGCCGGTGCGGTTGAGCTGTCCCTCCACCTTTTCCGCGGTGAGCGGGACGTTCCGGGCCTGCTCCGGCACAGGGCCCTCAGCGCAGACCACATGGCCCTCCTGATCCTGAACGGCGATCTGGGCGGGGGAGCCTGCCTCAATGAGCGCATAAAACTTCACCGGCTCCTTCCGGTTCTCCCCGCTTTGATAGGTGGCCCTGGCCTGGGCGAAGAGCTCCTTTGGCTCGGCCTCCTTCTGACGGGTGCCGAACATCTCGGGGCCAAGCTTACCCTGGTAGTAGCCCTGCGTGAAGCCCTGGCGGGAGAAGGCCTGCTCCAGCTGCTCCAGCTCCTGGGCGGTGGGCTCCCGGTTTTCCCGGAGGGCGCGGGAGTAGATGCCGGTGATGATGGCCACGTATTCAGGCCGCTTCATCCGGCCCTCCAGCTTCAGACAGGCCACACCCATATCCTGCAATTCACGCAGGTGCCCCGCCAGGGACATATCCTTGAGGGACAGGGGGTAATGGTCCGCCTTTCCGTTCCAGCCGTACTTCATGCGGCAGGGCTGGGCGCACAGGCCCCGGTTGCCGCTGCGTCCGCCGATGACGGAGGAGAAAAAGCACTGCCCGGAGTAGCACATACAAAGGGCGCCGTGGCCGAATACCTCGATCTCGATGGGGGAGTTTTTGCAGATATAGGCGATCTGATCCCGGCTCAGTTCCCGGGACAGGACCACCCGGCTCATCCCCAGATCGGCGCACTGCAAAACGCCGTCCAGGGAGTGAATGGTCATCTGGGTGGAGCCGTGGATGGGCAGATCGGGCACGGTCTGGCGCAGCATCCGGGCCACACCCAGATCCTGTACGATGACCGCGTCGATGCCAATGTCACTGGCGTGGGCGGCCACCTGGGCGGCGCCGGGCAGCTCACGGTCGGTGAGCAGGGTGTTGAGCGTCAGGTTGACCTTACAGCCTCTTGTATGGCAATAAGAAACCGCCGCCGCAGCCTCCTCCTCTGAGAAGTTTTTCGCGTTGCGGCGGGCATTAAAATCGCCGTACCCAAAATAGACCGCGTCGGCTCCGTTCTGTACGGCGGCGGTGACCGCTTCCATGGAGCCGGCGGGAGCGAGCAGCTCCAGCATGGTGTTTCCTCCTTTGGCAAAAAGAGCGCGTGACGGGGCGAAACGTACCCCGCCCCGTCACGCGTCCTGCGTTATTACTTGTGGCTCTGGAGCTTGAAGATCTCCCGCTTGGCCTCGGACAGCTCCAGCTTCAGCTGGCTGGCCTCCTCCAGACTGGCCTTATACTGGGTGCGGAGATCGTTGGCGGCCTCCTGCTCGCGGAAGTACTGGTCCGCGATGTTCATGGCGGCCAGAACGGCGGCATCGGCCTGGGACAGGCGGACGGAGCTGACCTCCCGGATCTGGGCATCCACGTGCTCAGCGCACTTTTTCACATAATTCTCGTCCTCCACGGCCACCATGGTGTACTCCTGGTCGGCGATGGTGACAGTCACCTTGTTCTTCATGGAAACTCCTCCCTTTCCATCTCCGGCCCGTGGGCGGAGCGGTTAACCATTCTCGTTCTGTGCCAATATGGGCACAATCATCCAACTATACGCTATATTATAGCACATCGGCTCCCGATTAGAAAACAGTTTATCGGTTAATTTTCTGAGAATTTTTTCGTATTTCCGCCCTGAAAGCGGAAAATCCGGCATGGAAGCGGTTGCCTATTTACGCAGGGCGTTTTTTGCGGTAAAATGGGAGGCGAAACACAAAAAAAGGAGGCTGAGACTGTGGCTGGTACCCTGATTCCCGGCGGCGTTCTGGCTATGACGGCCCAGGCGGCGGACCGGCTTTTGAAGCAGGACAACGGCGATGCCGCCCTGCTCTACCTGCACTGCTTGCGCCACGGCTCTGCCCAGACCATCAACTGGCCGGAGGAGCGGCTGCGCCCCGCCCTGGATGTGCTCCGGGGCCAGGGGCTGGCGCCCAAGGAGGTGCCCCTGCCCGAGCTGCCCGTCCACGAGGAACCGCCCAAGTACGAATCATCGGAGATCATCGACGCTCTGGGCGACCCGGCCTCTACCTTCTCCGCGCTGGCGGACGAGGTGGAGCGGCAGCTGGGCAAAAAGCTCACCGCCAGCGATTTGAAGAGCCTCTACACCCTCTACGACTACCTGGCTCTGCCCGGGGAGGTCATCCTCATGCTGGTGAGCTGGTGTGTAGAGGAGATGGAGCGCAAATACGGCCCCGGAAGGAAGCCCTTCATGTCCCAGATCAAGAAGGAGGGCTTTGTCTGGAAGCGCCGGGGCATCGACACCATGGAGCTGGCCGAGGCACACCTCCAGCGGCTCACCCGGCTGCAGGGCCGGGAGGCGGAGGTGCTCCGCCTGCTGGATATCCCCGCCCGGCCCCTGGTCCAGCGGGAGAAGGACTATATCGCCTCCTGGGATGAGATGGGCTTCGATGACGAGGCCATCCGCATGGCCTACGAAAAGACCATTATGCAAAAGCAGACCATGAACTGGAATTACATGAACGGCATCCTCCGCAACTGGCACACCAAGGGGCTCCACTCCGCCGCCGCCATCCGGGCGGGGGATCGGGACCCCAGGCCCATCCAGGCAGCAGGAGGCGGCGTGCAGCAGCCCGGCTCCGCCGGGGAGGACCGCCGCGCACAGGAGGATATGGACTGGATGCGCCGTCTGCTGGATGACGAGAAGAAGAGAGGGGAATAAACCGTGTCATATGATGCCAATATCCTGCGCCGGGCCACCGCCCAGCTGGAGGAGGCCCACCGAAACGAGACGGACCGGGTTGCCCGGCTCCGGGCGCAGGTCTATGACCGGGAACCCCGTGTCAGACTGCTGGACCGTCAGCTCCAGGCCACCATGTCCAAGCTGGTGGCCACCGCCCTGCGCAACGGGGAAAGCCCGGCGCGGGCGGTCCAGGCCATCCGGGAGGAGAATCTGGACCTCCAGCGGGAGCGGGCGGACCTGCTGGCCGGAATGGGGCTGGCCCCGGACGCCCTGGACGAGCACCCACTGTGTCCTTTGTGCAACGACACGGGCTGGCGCGGAGCTTCCATGTGCCAGTGCCTGAAAACCCGGTGCGCCAAGGAGCAGATCGCAGAGCTATCCAAAATGCTGGACCTGGGGGAGCAGTCCTTCGACACCTTTGACCTGGACTACTACAGTACCGAGTACTGGCCCAGCCGGAAGGCCTCGCCCCGGGAAAATATGGAGCTGGTCTATGAGATCTGCCTCAACTACGCCGAGAAGTTCGGAAAATTCCCCCTGCGGAACCTGCTGCTGGTGGGCACCACCGGCCTTGGCAAGACCTTCCTGTCGGCCTGCATCGCCCGCACTGTGTCTGAAAAGGGATTTTCGGTGGTGTACGACACGGCGGGAAACGTCTTTGACCAGTTCCGTGCCCAGCGCTTCGGCTGGGGCGGGGACCTTCAGAAGGACGCTCAGGCGGACGTGCGCCGGTATCTGAACTGTGACCTCCTTATCCTGGACGATTTGGGCACCGAGCTTGTGAACCAGCCCAGCCAGGCCGCCCTCTATGAGCTTGTCAACAGCCGGCTGGTGGCGGGCAAGCACACGGTCATCTCCACCAACCTGACCATGGACCGGATCGGTAAGACCTACCTGCCGCAGATCGTGTCCCGCTTGGACGGAGAGTACCGGGTGCTCCACTTCTTTGGGGACGATATCCGGGTTTTAAAGAAGCGGGCCAGAGAGAACAAATAAAGGGACATTTGCCCGGTTGTTTTCCAAAATGAGACTTCCGCTGAACAAAAGAATATGGTACAATAAGGGCAGAGCCAATCTTGGCTCTGCCTTTTTGATTAGATTGCGGCACACTGCCGTTTTACGAATAACCGTTCGGAGGAAATATCTATGCCCTACGCCATGCTGGCGCTGGTTCTGGTGGTGCTGGACCAGCTTGTGAAGTTGCTTGTGATGCAGTATATCCCGCTGGGGGGACACGTGGCCTTCCTTCCCCATCTGCTGGAGCTGACCTATGTTCAGAACACCGGAGCCGCCTTTTCCATGCTGTCGGAGCACACCTGGATTCTGGCGCTGGTGTCGCTGGTCATGTCCATCGTGCTGGCGGTGGCCATCTGGAAGAACTTCTTCCGTCACCCCATCGGCAAGATTGCGCTGACGTTGCTGCTGGCGGGCGCTGTGGGCAATCTGATCGACCGGATGTTCCGTCACTTTGTGGTGGATATGTTTAACGTACTGTTTATGGACTTCGCCGTCTTTAACGTGGCGGATATCTGTGTGGTGGTAGGCGGGATTGCCGCCGCCATCTACTATCTGTTTCTGGCTGACAAGCTGGAGGGCAAGGAGGGCGCCCATGACGGCTCTGACGCTGACCGCTGACCGGGCGGGGGAGCGGATGGATGCGTTTCTGGCCCGGTCCGTCCCGGATCTGACCCGGTCCGCCGCCCAAAAGCTCCTGGAGCGGGGCGCGGTGACCCGGGACGGAGCCGCGGTGAAGAAAAATGAACGGACCTGCGTGGGGGATGTGCTGGCGGTGGAGCTGCCCGACCCCCAGCCGGTGGACCTGGTTCCCCAGAATATCCCGCTGGACGTGGTCTACGAGGATGCCGACCTCATCGTGGTCAATAAGCCGGTTGGCCTTGTGGTGCACCCCGCTCCCGGCCACCCGGACGGCACGCTGGTCAATGCCCTGCTCTACCACTGCGGAGATTCCCTGTCCGGCATCAACGGGGAGCTGCGCCCCGGTATTGTCCACCGCATCGACCGGGACACCTCCGGACTCATCGTCTGCGCCAAGAATGACCGGACCCACCTGGGTCTGGCCGCCCAGCTCCAGGACCACAGCTTGGCCCGGGTCTACGAGGCGGTGACGGTGGGCAATCTGCGGGAGGACGCGGGCACCGTGGATGCCCCCATTGGCCGTCATCCCGTGGACCGGAAGAAAATGGCGGTGGACAGGCAGAACGGCCGGAGCGCCGTCACCCACTGGTCTGTCATCGGCCGCTACCCCGGCTACACCCATGTGGAGTGCCGTCTGGAGACGGGCCGCACCCACCAGATCCGGGTCCATATGGCCTCTCTGGGCCACCCTCTGCTGGGGGACGTGGTCTACGGCAGCCGGAAACCCTGGCCCGGTCTGGCCGGTCAGTGCCTCCACGCCCGAAAAATCCGATTCATCCACCCGACCACCGGTCAGCCGGTGGAGCTGGAATGTCCTCTGCCCGACTGGTTCCAAAACGTCCTGCGGCAGATCGACCGGTAATTAAAGAGCGGACCTTTCCGAGGAAAGGTCCGCTCTTTTCAGCGCATGATGATGTTTTCCGAGATCTCACACAGGGCCTGGGCCGCCTCCATATCAAAGCGGTGGCTCCGGGCCAGGTCGGACAGGGACAGGATGCCCACCAGCTTTCCGTTTTCCACCACGGGCAGCCGCCGGACCTGCTTATCTGCCATGAGGCGGGTGGCCTCCCGGCAGTCGTCGCCGGGAGAGAGGGTGGCGGGGTACCGGGTCATAATATCACGGACGGGGGTTTGAGCCGGGTCGTCCTCTGCGGCAATGCACCGCAGGACGATGTCACGGTCGGTGACCACCCCCCGCAGGCGCCGGTCACTGCCGCACACGGGCAGCGCGCCGACATTGTGTCGGCTGAGCAGTCGCGCGGCCAGGGATGCGGTGGAACCGGGCTCCACCGTCACCACGCTGGTATGCATCAGATCTTTTACAAGCATAAAAAACCGCCTTTCCAGGTACATGATAACTGTAAACCAGTTTACCCGGCCAGGCGGTCTTTTATTCATAATAGAAGCTTCAGCGTCCCAGCCACTTGGCGTAGTCGGCGGCGGAGCGCACCCGGCCCACGGCGGACAGCGAGGCCAGCTCAGGGCGGAACAGCTCCTGGGCCAGAGCGCGGACCTGCTCCACGGTGACAGAGTCGTAGAGCTCCAGTATCTCGTCCAGCTCCCGAACCCGGTCATAGAGCAGGGCGGAAATCCCCATATGGTTCATGCGGGAGCTTACCGACTCGGCGTCCATAAGAAGCCCGGCTTTGGCCTGCTCCCGGACCCGGTCCAGCTCCTCCTGATTGGGGCCGTGGTCGGCCAGCTCCATGACGACCTGGCGGATTGTGTCCAGGGCCGTCTCCTCCTGGTCCCGGTTGACGCCGGCATAAATACCCAGCAGCCCGGTGTCAGCGTAGTCGGAGAGGTAGGAGTAAACGGTGTAGCCCAGCCCCCGCTTCTCCCGGACCTCCTGAAAGAGCCGGGAGGAACAGCCGCCGCCCAGCAGGGAGTTGAGCAGCAGGATCTGGGGGCGGCGCGGGTCCAGATAGGGCAGGGCGGGATAGGCCAGAATCAGGTGGTTCTGCTCAACGGCCTTTTTCCGCGCGGTGACAGCGGGGCGGTAGGCGGCGGGCCGGAAGGTGTGAACGGGCCCCTCCTCCAGCTGGCCCAGGCAGTCGCACAGCCGATCCACCTGAGCCTGGGTGAAGCTGCCCGCCAGAGAGACCACCATGGCACCGGGGCGGTAGAACTCCTTCTGCCACTGCTCCAGCGCCGGGCCGGTGACCGCCTCCAGCGTGGCCTGGGTGCCGAGAATGGGCCGGGCCAGAGGGGTCCCCTTGAAGCAGACCGCGTTGAGCCGCTCAGAGACCAGGTCATCGGGGGTGTCCTCGTACATACTAATCTCTTCCAGAATGACGCCCCGCTCCGTTTCGATGTCCGGCTGGTCGAATTTGGAGTGGAAGAGCATATCGCTTAAAAGGTCCAGGCAGCGGTCCAGATGCTTGTCCAGGGTGCGGCCGTGAACGCAGGTGTACTCCTTGGCGGTGCAGGCGTTGAACTGCCCGCCGATGGCGTCCATGTCCCGGGCCAGGTCGGCGGCAGAGCGGTGTTGGGTGCCCTTGAACAGCATATGCTCAATGAAGTGGGCGCAGCCGTTATGGGCTGCATCCTCATAGCGGGAGCCCACCCCGATATAAAAGCCCAGCGCGGCAGAACGTGCGCCGGGGATGGCCTCGGTGAACACTCTGGCACCGTTGGACAGTTCAATTTTCTGATACATGGTGGGCCTCCTGTTAAAAAATATGAAAATGAGTTCCGGCGGATGGAACCCAAACCGGCGCGATCGGCGAAAAAAGATGCATTTTCTACTTAGTTTACCATAGAACCGACCGGGCGTCCAGCGCGGCAAAAAATAGTTTGCCTGGGATAGCGGAGATCGGTATAGAACGAAATGGACCGGTGCACAATAGGCTTCGGAGGTGGTTTTGTGAAAGACCATAATTTTTGGCAGCGTGTAGAAAATTTCGTGCTGGGGAAGGGCTTCTACATAGCCCTTGCCCTGTGCGTTGCCGCCATCGGGGTATCGGGCTATTTGCTATATGACGCGGCGCAGGGGCCGGAAACGCCATCCAAGCCGGTGGAAGGCAAGGCGCTGGTGGAATTGCCGGATCAGCCGCCAGCGCCTTCCCTGCCCAAGCAGCCCAGCAAGCCGGCGGAGCAGAAGAAGCCGGACAAGCCTGTGGAGAAAAAACAGGACAAGCCCGCGGAGCCGGAGCAGAAACCGGAGCAAACGCCGGAGCCCAAGAAGGAGGAGCCGGTGGTGTACACCTGGCCGGTGAACGGCGCGGTGCTGCGTGAGTTCAGTGTGGAGACCCTGATGCAGGACCCCACCATGGGGGACTGGCGCACGCACCGGGGTGTGGACATTGCGGCGGATGCGGGTGCCAACGTGCTGGCCATTGGCCGGGGCCGTGTCAGCGAGGTCTATGATGACGGCCTGATGGGGACCACCGTGGTGATGAAACACCCGGATGGTGTGACCTCGGTGTGCTCCGGCCTGGCCGCTGATGTACCGGTGGCCGTGGGGGATGAGCTGAATACAGGCGACGTCATCGGCACGGTGGGCAATACCGCCATCGCCGAGAGCGGCATGGAGTCCCACATCCACCTGGAGACCTGGCGGGCGGATGAGCCCACCGACCCCGTCTTTTATCTGCCCCTGCGCTGACGGGAAGAACCGGATGCCAAAGAGAAAAATGGAGCGCATCGGCCTTGATGCGCTCCATTTTTCTATGTTCCGCGGCCTTTATACCTGCCCCCTCTGGTCCAGCCTCCGGTACCAGCAGCGGCCGATGACCGCGCCGATGAGAAGGATGTTGCCGCAGAAGTAGAGCCAAACCAGCAGGATGATAAGGCTTGCCAGGGAGCCGTACACCAGGGCGTAACGGGAGGACATGCCGATAAACCAGGAGAACAGCACAGAGCAGGCCACCATGGCCAGGGCGGTGAGAAAGGCGGGCAGAATGACGGACCGGCCGCGGACGGCTTTTCTGGGTGTGCCGATGCGGTAGACGACCAGCACCAGCAGCAGTACGACGCAGAAGAGCAGCAGGTAGCGCAGCCAAAGCCACAGTTGGGACAGCACGTCCAGCGGCAGCCTGGCCCGGATGACCAGGGGGAGGTAGGTCTCCAGCAGGCCGAAGAACCATTCTCCGGTGAGGATGACGACCAGGGAGAGATAAATGGTGGGCATCAGCAGAAAGGACAGCACAATGCTGGTCAGAAACTGGATGATGCCGGATCGGGCGTGGACCTCATAGAGATCGTCCATGGTGTGGAACAGGGTCCGCAGTCCGGCGGAGGCCGAGATGACGATGGTGATAAGTCCGGCCCACAGCATACCCGGTGACTGGGAGGAGGCGGCATAGGAGAGGTAGTCCCGTATGAGCGAGAGTGCCACGTCCGGGAGAAACTGATCCAGCGTTACCAGCAGCCGCTCCAGATCCAGATGGAAGGAACCGATGAAGTAGTTGACGCACAGCAGCATGGGAAACAGCGTCAAAATCAGGAAATAGGACAGTGCAGCGGCAGAGCGCGCCACGCCCACCCGGTTGTAGGTGCGGAACACCTCCATCACGAACGATACATGGGGGTGCGATATAAACTTGTTTCCGGCCACGGCGGCCCCCCTCCTTTCCCAAAGCGGTTCAGAATCAGTATAACCGAAACGGCCCGGAATAAAAAAGAAAAAGCCGTCTGAAAACAGACGGCTTTTGTGCCTTGTTGAAGAACTTAGGCCAGCTTGTTCAGCTTGATGGTCATGCTGCTCTTCTTGTTGGCAGCGTTGTTCTTGTGCAGCAGACCCTTGGCAGCGGCCTTATCGACAGCCTTGACAGCCACCTTGTAAGCAACATCGGCCTCGCTGCGGTTGCCTTCCGCCACCGCGACCTCAAACTTCTTCAGGTCAGTCTTCAGAGCGGACTTTGCGGCCTTGTTTTCAGCAGTTTTGGTCTGGGACACCAACACGCGCTTTTTGGCAGACTTGATATTCGGCAAACCAAACACCTCCTCCGATTAAAATTTATTTTGAGCACAGTAATCCTGTGCAGATATGTATTTTAGCATCATTTCTCAGAAAAATCAACACCTTTTTTAAAAAAAGTCAGAACTTTTTAAAATAGAAGAATACTTCCATGTCGGATCATAAAAAATAGAAGAAAAGTGGGCGCTTTCCACCGAAAAAAGCGCCGGAAGGAGAAGAAAATGCGGACGAGACGGACAGATTTGGCCCTGGAATCCAAAGAGCTGTGGCAGGAGAGCGGCGGAGAAGCGGACCGGCTGGAGGGCGTGGAGGCAGAGCAGCGGGAGCGGGAGAAAATCCAGGTCACGGCGGTGCGCGTGCTTGATGGGCGGGGGGCAGCGGCCCTGGGCCGCCCGGTGGGCACCTATGTGACCCTGGAGCTGGAGGGGCTGGCCAGCCGGGAGGAGGACATCTTCAACCGGGCCGTGCGGGCCATTGCCGCGGAGCTTGGTTCTATGCTGAACCGGCTGGCCCCCACCGGCCTTGTGCTGGTGGCGGGGCTGGGCAACCGCGCGATCACCCCGGATGCCATCGGCCCTCTGGTCCACCAGAACACGCTGGTCACCCGCCATCTGGTGGCCCAGCTGCCCGAGCAGTTCGGCTTTCTGCGGCCGGTGGCCTCGCTGGCGGCGGAGGTGCTGGGGTCCACCGGCGTAGAGAGCGGCGAGGTGGTCCGGGCGGTGTGCGAAAAAATCAGACCCTCCTGTGTGGTTGCGGTGGATGCCCTGGCTTCCCGCAGCCTAAAGCGGCTGTGCTGCACGGTCCAGCTCAGTGACACGGGCATCACCCCCGGCTCCGGGGTAGGCAACCACCGCTTTACGCTGGACCAAGCACACCTGGGTGTGCCCGTCATTGCGGTGGGAGTGCCCACCGTGGTGGAGGGCTCCACCCTGGCCGCCGACCTGCTGGATCTGGAGGAGCCGCCAAAGCTGGAGGGGGATCGGGAGATGCTGGTGACCACCCGCGACATTGATAGCCAGGTGGCCGACCTCAGTAAACTGGTGGGCTACGGCCTCAGTCTGGCCCTCCAGCCCCAGCTGGAGCTAAACGACCTGGAGCTGCTGCTCAGTTAGGAATAGGGGGGCGCACCGGGGGGCAGACTAGGGGTGCTATGCTGAGAAAGGATGTGATGCGGATGGTGAAGGGGATCACCCGCCAGGTCATTCTGGTAAAATCGCCCGACCCCAAGCTCTTTGAGGAGGCCATCTTCATTGTGAAGGAGGAGGCCATGAACCGGGAAGGGGTGGGGCCGGATCAGGTGCTGCGGGAGGCCCGCCAGGCGGCAAACGGCTATTTAAAACAGGGAAAGGGAGGCTCCTTCGGCAGACTCAACCAGCTTCCCGGCCCTGTGTGGGCGGCGGCTGGGGCGGCGCTGGCCTCGCTGGGCTGGTGGGGCTGGTTCTGCCTGCTGTAGGGCAGACCGCTTGCATTTTCTCTGAAACGGGAGTATGATGGCTCGGAGAAAATGATAGGAGGAGCACACGATGCACCTATTTGATACCCATGCCCACTACGATGCCGATGCCTTTGACCAGGACCGGATGGAGCTGCTGGCCTCCATGCCGGAGCAGGGAGTGGAGCTGATTCTGAACCCCGGCTGTGATCTGGCCACCTCCCGTACCGCCGTGGAGCTGGCAAATCGGTTCCCCCATGTGTACGCCGCTGTGGGCGTCCACCCGGAGGAGTGCGCGGGCTTTGACCAGAGCACCCTGGACGAGCTGCGGACGCTGGCCGGCGATAAGCGGGTGAAGGCCATCGGCGAGATCGGTCTGGACTACTACTGGGAGGAAAATCCCCCCCGGGAGGAGCAGAAAAAGGCCTTCGAGGCCCAGCTGGACCTGGCGGAGGAGCTCGCTCTCCCCGTTATCCTCCACGACCGGGAGGCCCATGGGGACTGCCTGGAGATCGTCCGGAAGCACCCCAATGTGAGGGGAGTGTACCACTGCTACTCCGGCAGTCTGGAGGACGCCAAGACCCTGGTGAAGCTGGGCTGGATGCTGTCCTTTACCGGTGTCATCACCTTTAAGAATGCCCGTAAGGCCCTGGAGGTGCTGGAGTGGCTGCCCATGGACCGCATCATGGTGGAGACCGACTCCCCCTACCTGACCCCCGTTCCCTTCCGGGGCAAGCGCAACGACTCCTCCTATGTCCATCTGGTGGCGGAAAAGATCGCCGAGGTCAAGGGCATGGACCCAGAGGAGGTCGCCCGCATCGCCCTGGAGAACGGCAGGCGGTTTTTCCATATTGATTGATTGCGGAAAAAGAGGCTGTACGCGGTACAGCCTCTTTTCTTTGCTTAATTACCTATTGACACGGTAGGTAATATATGCTATAGTCTGATTACCTACTAGACAGGTAGGATATTAGATGAAAGAAAGCTCTGCGGGCACAAAGGGACCCGCGAGATACAAAGGAGTTGGAGCTTTTGAACGTATACGCAGACAACGCGGCCACCACAAAGATGAGCCGCCGTGCCATTGAAGCCATGCTTCCCTATCTGGACGAGGTGTATGGAAACCCATCCAGTCTGTACAGCGCCGGCCAACGTGCCGCCGAGGCTCTGGCGGAGGCCAGAAGCCGCATCGCTGCCCGCCTGGGCTGCCAGCCCGCCGAGATCACCTTCACCTCCGGTGGAAGCGAGGCAGATAACCAGGCCATTCGCTCCGCCGCCAAGCTGGGGGAGCGGAAGGGCAGAAAGCACATCATCTCCACCAACTTTGAGCACCATGCGGTGCTTCACACCCTGGACGCCCTGAAGCTGGAGGGGTTTGAGGTCACCCTGCTGGAGGTGTCCGACAAGGGTCTGGTCACCCCGGAGCAGGTGGAGGCGGCCATCCGGCCCGACACGTGCCTTGTGACCATTATGTATGCCAACAACGAGATCGGCACCATCCAGCCCATCGCGGAGATCGGCGCGGTCTGCCGGAAGGCCGGTGTCCCCTTCCACACCGATGCGGTGCAGGCGGCGGGACATCTGCCCATCAACGTGGCAGAGGAACAGATCGATCTGCTGTCCCTGTCGGCCCATAAGTTCCACGGTCCCAAGGGTGTGGGTGTGCTCTACGCCCGGAAGGGCATCCCTCTGGTGAATCTGGTCTACGGCGGCGCCCAGGAGCGGGGCCGCAGAGCGGGCACCGAGAACGTGGCCGGGATCATGGCCATGGCAGAGGCCCTGGATGATGCCTGCGAGCACATGGAGCAGAACCGCACCCATCTGCTGGCGCTGCGGGACCGGCTCATCGCCGGTCTGGAGCAGATCCCCCACTGCCAGCTCAACGGCGACCGGGAGCACCGGCTGCCCGGCAACGTGAGCTTCTGCTTTGAGGGCATCGAGGGCGAGTCCCTGCTGCTGATGCTGGATGATCGGGGCATTTCCGCCTCCTCCGGCTCGGCCTGCACCTCCGGCTCCCTGGACCCCAGCCACGTGCTGCTGGCAATTGGACGGCCCCATGAGGTGGCCCACGGCTCCCTGCGGCTGTCCCTGTCCGAAGAGACTACCGCCCAGGAGGTAGACTACCTGATCGCCTCGGTGGCGCAGGTGGTGGACGAGCTTCGCGCGATGTCCCCCGTCTACCGGGATCTTGAGGCGGGCAAGCGGAATTACATTCTTTAAGTGAGGAGAGAATCAAGTATGGCACTGTATAGCGAAACGGTAATGGACCACTTCCGCAACCCCAGAAATGTGGGCGTCCTGGAGGATGCCAACGGTGTGGGCGAGGTCGGCAACGCCAAGTGCGGCGACATCATGCGGATCTATCTGAACATTGAAGATGACATCATTAAGGATGTGAAGTTTGAAACCTTCGGCTGCGGCTCGGCCATTGCATCCAGCTCCATGGCAACCGAGCTCATCAAGGGCAAGCCCCTCTCCGAGGCGCTGACCCTGACAAACAAGGCTGTGGCGGAAGCGCTGGAGGGTCTGCCCGCCCACAAGCTCCACTGCTCCGTGCTGGCAGAGGAGGCGATCAAGGCCGCCATTAAGGACTACTATGACCGCAGCGGCATTGCGTACGACCATAGCCAGTTCCCCGATTGCGAGCACTGCGACCACGGCTGCGGGATTTGAGGATATCGCACCTTGCACCTCGGCCTGCCCCGTGGTATGATGGGGAAGAAACTGAGGTGTAAACGATGATGATTTCAACCAGAGGAAGATATGCCCTTCGGGTGATGGTGGACCTGGCAGAGACGGGCAGCGATGGCTATGTGGCCATGAAAACCATTGCGGCCCGCCAGGGCATTTCCCTGAAATATTTGGAACGCATCCTGCCCGACCTGACCAAGGGCGGATTGGTGGAGGGCGTCCAGGGCAAGGGCGGCGGCTATAAGCTGTGCCGCGCCCCGGAGGACTATCGAGTCGGCGAGATTTTGAGACTGACCGAGGGCGACCTGGCTCCGGTCAGCTGCCTGGAGGACGGGGCCGAGGACTGCGGCCATACCTGCGACTGCCGCACCAGAAAGCTGTGGCAGGGCCTCTATAAGCTGATTGACGAGTACTTCGACAGCGTGACCCTGGCTGACCTGATGCAGAAGAAGCCCGATGACGCAAACCAAAAAGAAGGACCGTTGGCTCCCCCTTCACAGGGGTAACTTTGAATGTGCGGGAATCCCCGGCAGAGATTGCTTCGGCAATTTCTGCCGGGGTTCTTTTATGCAGGCTCCTGCGTATTGGTCTCTCGCTCTGCATCGGTGCCTACGAAGCCGATGTGGCTGTAGTAGATCTCCACGATGGTACTGTCATCCTGCGTGATATTCAGCACACATAGCAAGCGCCGTCCATTTGATTTTTTGGGGGTTGTCGGTCTCCCTTGCTCCCAGTCCACCCTTGCGATCATGGCAGCTTATGCCCCTTTACTGATCGTCCACCGGGAGTTTTTTCACACTTCGCCGCAGCACCAATCTGGGTACCAGCACTACATGGGATTTGTTTCCCTGTCTGTTCTCCAGATTCTGCAGGAGGGTACTTACCGCTGTCCGGCCCATGGAATAGGGATCATATCGCACGGTGGACAGGCACAACCCTGCCTCATTGATGTAGGGGGAGTCGTCAAAGCACAGAATACTCAGGTCGTTGGGGATGCGGTATCCAAAATCGTTGAGCGCATTCACCACTCCAACCGCAATTTGGCAATCGGCCACAAAGATGGCGGTATAGGGCATTCCCTGCCCCACCAGATTCAACGCCACCTGTCTGCCCCTCTCGACATCTGACGTTCCGTAAAACACCTTACACCGAAAATTGGAGGGCTGAAGCTCTTTTACGGCAGCAAAAAAGCCGCGGATTCGATCCTCCTGGGGGGTAGATCCCTTTTGGCTGGCAATATAGGCAATCCTTCTGTGCCCATTCTCCAGCAAATGACTGGCCGCCAGATAGCCGCCCATATAGTTGTCGATGCATACCGTATTGGTCTCGATGGAATGGATATACCGATTGACCAGAACCAACGGTGTGTCAATATCCTTCAGGGTCTCAGACAGGGTTGGATGCTCCATGGCGGTCACCAGAATTACCCCCAGATAATCGTTCTTTTCCGCCTGAATAATCTTCTGCTCCTCCAGATGCTCATCATAATTGCTGTTGCACACTACCGGACTGAGTCCCTCCCGGGTCAGCTGATCACAGATTCCCTTGATCACTTGAGAGAAAAAGAAATTGGCGATATCTCCGGCCATCACCAGAACATACCTTTTTTTGCTTTTAGCGCAGACCGGCAGAGACGGCAGCGGCTGCAGCCCAAGGCTCATCATGGCTTCCTGGATTTTCCCCAATGTTCGTGGAGAGATATTGGCACTCTGATTAAAGGCTCGGGACACTGTAGCCTCTGAAACCCCCGCTGTTTGCGCAATGACCTTCTGATCCACCATATTTTTTCCCCCTGTTATCCGTCGATCGACCGATCTTATTCCCATCATAGCAAATGGCGGGCTATTTTGCAATTTACTTTCACCTTTTTGTGAAATACTATAGACAATTTCTGAAACCGTGAAATCTTTGTGCAAGTCTATTGAAATGCACTGCTTAATTTGATATTAATATAACATAAAAGTGCACAAACACTTACCTTCCGTTTCGAGTATCGCCCAGAATTCTCCCCAACACATCACCGCTGGTGGAAATCCTGCTCCATTTTTGGATGCCGTTTCTTCCCAATGGATATGTAAGTACAAATTGAGTCACTCACAACAATGTCACGAGGTGTATCACATGAATAATATTGAAAAAATCAGAACCCGTTTGGAAAAAGGCACGCTCTGCTTTGGCACGCACTGCTCCAATACTGAACTGGACTTCTACGAGATGTGCGGTCTGACCGGATATGATTATGTCTGGATTGACAACGAGCACGCCGGCATGACGCAGCCCATGATCAAAAACGCCATCATTGCCACCAATGCCGGTGGCTGTGCCGCCTTTGTCCGTGTTCCCGACCACGACATGGCTCACATTAAGCCCGTCATTGAGTGCGGCCCCGACGGAGTAATTTTCCCCATGGTCAACTCTGCCGAGGAGGCCAAAAAATGCGTGGACATCTGTACTTATCCTCCCAAGGGCATCCGCGGCTTTGGCCCGCTGCGCGCTGCGGACTACGGCTTGCGCACCTTTGAGGACTATGTCGCCACTGTGGATCACAGCTTTTTGAAAATCATGCAGTGTGAGCACATTGACGCTGTCAGGAATCTGGACGCCATCCTGGAGGTCCCCGGTGTAGACGCCATCATCTGCGGCCCCATGGATTTATCCGCCTCTGTCAATAAGCTGGGCCAGTTTAAGGATCCCGAGATGCTGGAGCTCTTCGACACCATCATTGCCAAGTGCAAGGCCCACCATAAGCCCTTCGGTCTTTCCATCGGCATGGACATGGATCTCATCGCCTACTGGGCTGAGCGGGGTGCCAGCTTTCTGTCTATGGGCACTCCGCTGGACTACTTCCGGAAAATGAGTCTGGATGTCATCCGCTCCGTGCGCGCTGTGGAGGCATCCAGCAAACAGAATCAGGGGTGAGTCAATTTGCAGAAAAAAGGTCTATTTTTGTGGAAGGTGGTTCCAGTAGTTAAAAAGGGTACCGAGCAGATCATTGACTGGCTTTCCATCGTCCTGCTTTTTGGTATCTTTGCTCTGGGTATTGCCCAGATCATCAGACGCTGGATTCTCCATAATCCCATTGTCTGGTCTGAGGAACTGATTCAGCTTACCTATGTCTGGATTTGCTACTTGGGCTGGGTCATTGCAGAGCGGGCAGATTCCCATATCCGAATCACTGCCATCTGCAATATGTTCCCTGTCAAGGTTCAAAAGTGGCTTCAGATCTTTAACCACGTTTTGTGCATTATCTTCTCCGCTCTAATGGTATTTTATGGCATCAAGCTGGTGGGAATTGGCATGAAACGCACGGCCGTCTCTCTGCGCTGGCTGAATTTTGGCATTGTATATGTTATAGGGCCCATCTGCAACTTCATTATCATCTGCTATGAACTGGCTGCTCTGGCAGAGTGCATTACCAAAGGCCCCAAGGATTACAGCGATGTGGGAGGTGACGAATAATGGCATTGGTACTGATTGTATTCCTGGTTCTCCTGTTTACTGGTCTGCCGCTGTTTGTCAACCTGGGTCTCTCATCCTTTCTGTATCTGTTTATATCTGGTGAGTCCCCTGTCGTCGCTGCACGAAATATCACCCAGGCTGCCAATTCCTTTACCATGATCGCCGCTCCCTTCTTTATTCTCATGGGCAACCTGATGAATACCGGCGGCGTCACCAAAAAAATGTTCCGGTTCGCCAATGTCCTGGTGGGCACAGTCCCAGGTGGAATGGGCCATGCCAATATCCTCAGTTCAGCTCTCTTTGCCGGCATGAGCGGCACAGCTGTGGCCGACGCCGGCGGTCTGGGCAACATCGAGATCCAGGCTATGCGTGATGTGGGCTATGACGATGATTTCTCCTGTGCTGTCACCGCTGCCTCCTCTGTTCTGGGTCCCATCATTCCCCCCTCTCTCCCCATGGTGATCCTCTGTGTCACCGTGGGTGCCTCGGTGGGCCGTTGCTTCGTAGGCGGCTTGGTTCCCGGCATCTTGATGGGGCTAGCTCTGTGCTGTATGGTGGCATTCTACGCCAAAAAGAGAAATTATCCCCGCAATGAGCGCCCCACCCTGCGTATCATCTGGCAGGCTTTTAAAGATGCTTTCTTCGCCCTCCTGGCTCCTGTCATCCTCTTTGCGGCCATCTACGGCGGCGTTATCACCACCACCGAGGCCGCCATTGTGGCTGCGCTGTATTCCCTGATAATCGGCCTGTTCGCCTATAAGGATCTAAAACTGAAAGATCTGCCTAAGATCTTTCTGTCCACCTGTGAAACCACCGGCGTGGTGCTGTCCATCGTCATGACGGCCAGTATCTTTGGCCACATTTTGACCATCGCCCAGGTTCCACAGAAGATCACACTTCTGCTTACCGGAATTCAAAATAAGGTGCTCTTCCTTATCCTCATCAACGTATTCCTGCTCTTCGTGGGCTGCTTTATGGAGGGCACCGCAGCCATTTTGATCCTCAGTCCCATTCTGATCCCCGCTATGCAAGCCATGGGTGTATCTGAAACTCAGGCCTGTCTCATCATGATTCTGAATTTGATGATCGGCGTGGTCACACCTCCTGTGGGCGTGGTACTCTATGTCACCTCGAATGTGTCAAAGGTGTCGGCGAACCGAGTTATCCGGGCAACGATGCCATTTTTAATTCCGCTGTTCATCGTACTGCTTATCGTAACCTTTGTCCCACCCGTTACCAATTTCCTGCCCGACCTGCTTTTCGGTGCTTCAACGCCGTAAACAGCGGCCCTTATTTCTGTCAGAATCGGCAGCTGCCGATTCCAAATACAATCGTATTGGAGGAAGAAACATGAAAAAACTGTTGGCTATGGCCCTTGCTGTATGCATGACGCTCTCTCTTGCTGCCTGTGGTAAAAAGGAAGAATCTAAGGGTTCTTCTGGCACCAATCCCAGCGCTTCTACTTCAAAAGACGAGAAAAATGATGGCAAAAAGGTGGAGCTCAAGTGGGGCTCCGTGCACCCTGAGACCCAGGTTGTCACCCAGATGATGATGCGCGCCATTGAGGAGATCAACGCCAATGCTGAGGGCATCCATATTACCGGCTATCCCAACGGTGCTTTGGGCGGCTCTGCTGACCTTGTCGAGGGCGTTCAGGAGGGGCTGGTGGATATCATTACTGAGGGCCCTGCTCAGTTCGCTTCTTGGATTCCCAAGGCTGCCCAGGTGGAAGCCCCCTATCTGTGGCAGAGTGTGGAGCATATGCAGAAGGCACTCAACGGCGGCTACAAGGATACCCTGAACCAGCTGTTTGATGAGATTGATGTCCGAATCCTGGGCACATTCTACTATGGCACCAGACAGCTGACCACCAACAAGCCCGTTCACACCCTGGCCGACCTGAATGGCATGAAGATCCGTGTTCCTCAGAGCGATCTTTACATCAAGATGGTAGACGCCTGGGGTGCCTCCGCCAATCCCATGAACATCAATGACCTCTACATGGCCCTGTCCACCGGCAACGTAGACGGGCAGGAGAACCCCCTGACCACCTTCGAAAGCTACAAGTTCTACGAGGTCGTTAAGAACGTTATCCTTACCGACCACATCATCTGCCCCAACATGATCTTCATCAACGGTGATGTGTGGAACAATATGTCTGAGCACGATCAGAAGGTCGTCCAGGAAGCCATCGATAAGGCCGTTCAGTGGCAGGATGAGCAGATCCTCGCCGCCGAGCAGACTCTGGCCAAGGATCTGGAGCAGTACGGTGTAGAGATTATCACTCCCGATGACACCATCCGTGAGGCCACCATCCCTGCCATCCAGCCTTCCATTGAGGATTGGGACTACATCCAGTCTCTGGCTTAACTTGATTGCAGCTTCATCCCGTCGTGTCACTGTTATACCTGCCGAGTACAGCTGTACTCGGCAGGTGTCCTATTTGGACGTTCTTTTCTGACCCTTACGTTTCCACCGCCGCTGCGGCAGATATTTAAACAGGAGGTTTATTATGACCACTGACTCTATCAATGGGCGCGGTAACACCGCTCTGAATCTCAGCCAGACTACTCTGGGCATTGAGCTTGGCTCCACCCGCATCAAGGCCGTTTTACTGGATCGAAACCACCTCCCCCTGGCCAGCGGAAGTTTCCAGTGGGAAAACAAGCTTGTCAATGGTCTGTGGACCTATTCCATGGCAGCCGTACGCACCGGCATCCAGTCCTGCTTTGCCGATCTGGCGGCAGCGGTGCAGCGGAAATTTTCCATTCCTCTGACCACCACAGGAGCCATCGGCATATCCGGCATGATGCACGGCTATCTCCCCTTTGACAGGGAGGGCAGACAGCTGGCGGAATTTCGCACTTGGCGCAACACCATGACCGGCCCCGCCGCACAGGAGCTGACCCAGCGCTTCTCCTTCAACATTCCCCAGCGCTGGTCGATTGCTCACCTCTACCAGGCCATCCTTAATGGAGAGAGCCATGTCAAAGAGCTGAATTATCTGACCACCCTGGCCGGATACATCCACTGGCAGCTGACCGGACAGCGGGTCCTGGGTATTGGGGAGGCCTCCGGTATGTTTCCCATCGACAGCACCACACTGGACTACGATGCCGCCATGGTGCGCACCTTTGACCGGCTGATTGCCCCTCTTGGCTTGCCCTGGAAGCTGCGGGATGTCCTCCCACAGGTGCTGCCTGCCGGGCAATTTGCCGGTACTCTCACCCCCCAGGGTGCTCTGTTGCTGGACCCCACCGGCACGCTCTGCTCCGGCATCCCCTGTGTTCCCCCCGAGGGTGACGCAGGTACAGGTATGGTGGCCACAAACTCTGTTCGGATATGCACTGGAAATGTATCCGCCGGTACCTCTGACTTTGCCATGATCGTGGCCGACCGCCCCGTGGGTCTCCATCGGGAAATCGACATGGTTACCACCCCCGCCGGACAGCCCGTGGCCATGGTACACTGCAACAACTGTACCTCTGACATCAACGACTGGGCGGCTCTGCTGGCCGAATTTGCTCAGGCCATCGGTGCTCCCCAGAATCCGGACGCCCTCTTCACGCTGCTGTTCCAAAAGGCCCTGGAGGGGGACCCCGACTGCGGCGGCCTGCTGAGCTATAACTATATTTCCGGTGAGCAGATCACCAATCTGGATACCGGACGCCCGGTCTTTTTGCGCAGCCCAAACAGCCGGTTTACTCTGGCCAACTTTATGCGCGCTCACCTGCTATCCGCCCTGGCTACGCTGAAGCTGGGCCTGGACATTCTTTTGCAGGAGGAGCATCTGAGCGTCACTAAGCTGTATGGCCATGGCGGATTTTTCAAAACCCCTCAGGTGGGACAGCGTATTTTATCTGCCGCCACCGGCACCGAGGTCTCTGTTATGAAAACCGCCGGCGAGGGCGGCCCCTACGGTATGGCTCTCCTGTGTGCCTTTGCCCTGTGGAAAAAGCCGGGAGAAACCCTGGAAGATTACCTGGATCAGCAGGTCTTTGCCCAGGCCAAGTCTGTCTCTGTGCGGGCCAGCCAGGAGGAAATCGAGGGATTTTGTCAATTCCTGTCACGCTATCGGGCCGCTTTCTCCGTAGAACGGGCAGCGGCAGAGACCATCAAGGAGGAAATCTGATATGCTTGAATTACTCAAGGCCCAGGTTCTGAAGGCCAATCAGCAGCTTCAGGCCCATGGACTCATCACCTTTACCTGGGGTAACGCCTCCGGTATTGACCGCAACAGCGGGCTTGTAGCCATCAAGCCATCCGGTGTTCCCTATGAGGGCATGACGGAAGATGATATTGTCATTGTGGATCTGGACGGACGGGTTGCAGAGGGCAAATGGAAGCCATCCAGTGACACCCCCACCCATCTGGAGCTCTACAAGGCATTTCCACAGTGCGGCGGCGTTGTCCACACCCATTCCAAATGGGCCACC
Organism: Lawsonibacter sp.; assembly: GCA_020025455.1. Lineage (GTDB taxonomy): Bacteria > Bacillota > Clostridia > Oscillospirales > Oscillospiraceae > Lawsonibacter. Next base: position 25,473 of record JAHHSC010000007.1, read on the forward strand.
ACCTTTGCCCAGGCCGGGCGGGACATCCCCGCCATGGGTACCACCCAGGGGGACTACTTCTATGGTGCCATTCCCTGTACTCGGCCCATGACGACGGCGGAGATCAGTGGGGAATATGAGAAGGAGACCGGAAAGGTCATTGTTGAGACCTTCCGTGGGAAGGATCCCGCTGCCATCCCAGGTGTTTTGGTGTTCAGCCACGGCCCCTTCACCTGGGGCAAGGATGCGCTAGAGGCAGTTCATAATGCGGTGGTCATGGAGGAGGTCGCTTTTATGGACTGGCACGCCATGATGCTGGAGCCCCAACTGGCCACCATGCAGCAGGCTCTGCTGGATAAGCACTATCTCAGGAAGCATGGCTCCAACGCCTACTACGGCCAGGGCTAACCATCCGCCTATCTCATCTCCTGGGCGGCTCCGAGCCAAAGGGGAGATTCCACAACATTAAAACACACCCCATTGCGGCCCCATCCAGAGCTGCCGCAATGGGGTATTCTTTTGGTGCAAAAGGGTTACAGGGGCTTCTTTTTTCTTCTCAATCGATGATTGCGCGGCACATATAGGCATCCGTCTCCAACAATGCCCTTGGAGGCAATCCGGGCCGCTGCGGTGGTCCAGACGGGCTTTACTGCGCTTGTACCGGGCACCCTTTCGGTCCTCCTTTTTTGCGGATTTAGGCGGTCTGACCCAGCTCCTCACGGGCC
>JAHHSC010000070.1 GCA_020025455.1 Lawsonibacter sp.
TCACTTCACGGTGTATCCGCCCCGGACCAGCAGCTTCACCGTGTCAGAGGACGGCTTGAGCACCCGGTCGGCAATGGTGGACATATAGAGGTGATTGGCGGCCATAGCAGCTCCGCTGCTTAGGCTGCCACCGGTGGTGGTGTCGATGAGGGCGGGGCCGCTGCCGGCGCTGACCGAAGCGGAGCCGATCCGCAGCATCAGCTCGCAGCCCACATCCAGCGCCATGGTCTGCCCCTTTTTCAGGGTGACCAGGGTGAAGGAGGCGGACTGCCCCCCCTGACTGCCGACGGCACCATTCACCTCAGCCTTGTACTTGGCCACCTGGTCGGCGAAGGACTTCTCCAGCTCCTTCTGGCGCACGACCATGTTGTCCTCCACCTGGCTGACCACCTTGGGCAGGGCCACCCGGTCCAAATAGCTCATGGTCACCAGAGGATCGTTCTCGTCTCCGCTGACGGCCACAGAGCCGCTCACCAGCACCCCGGTCAAAACCAGGGCAGAGGCCAGGGCGGCCCAGCGTTTGCTTGTTTTCATCATACGTACTCCTTTATGCCGCGGACCGGGGTCCGGCTCTTTATGTAGGGGCCGCCTGGGCGGCCCCGATCGGTCATACCAGGGTCTCAGGGTGGAGGCCAAGACTGACGGCGATGGCATTATCCACCTGCCGCATCATGTTGTCATCCAGCCGCCCTGTTTTCTCCCGCAGTCTGCGCTTATCCAAGGTCCGCACCTGCTCCAGCAGGATGATGGACTCTTTGGGCAGTCCGCAGCTCATGGGAGATACCGAAATATGGGTCGGCAGCTTGGCTTTCCCCATCTGTGAGGTGATCGCGGCGGCGATGACGGTTGGGCTGTGTCGGTTGCCCGTGTCGTTCTGCACGATGAGCACCGGCCGCACACCCCCCTGTTCGCTGCCCACCACCGGGCTTAGATCGGCGTAGAAAATGTCGCCTCGTTTCACGCTGTTATCCACAAACGTTCACACTCCGCTGGAAGATAGTACACGTTACAGGGCCGTTGTGGTCTTATGTAACGCTATACTATGATTCTCCCACGCAGGAGCGGAGTTTATACCTGCCTCCGCCGGCAAATTCTGCTCCGCTCCCCGTTTTCAGACCTTCGGAGAGCGGTCGGTTCCTCTCTCCGACGCTCCGCCTTATCCTATGCACCGGACAGCCTGTTCGTTCAGCACCTCTCCCTGCTCCAGATAGATTCTGGGCACGCGGGCGGTCACGTCGCACAGCAGCTCGTAGACGATGGTGTCGGTGAGATCGGCGGCGTGCTGGAGCAATTCTCCATCGTAGACCACCGCCACATCTCCGACGTTCACCTCGGGCAGATCGGTGACATCCACCATGCACATATCCATGCAGATCCGGCCCACAACGGGGCAGCGTCTGCCGTTAATGTTCATATCCATACGGTTGGAGAGTGCTCTGGGGTAGCCGTCCCCGTAGCCGATCGGCACCACGGCCAGCTTGGAGTCCCGTTTCAGTGTGGCCGTGCGGCCATAGCTCACTGAAGCTCCGGCTTGCAGATTCCGGACGGCGGCAATGCGGCTTTTCACCGTCATCACCGGCTTTAGGCCGGGTCCGTCCATTCCTTCCAGCTCGGGGTCTGGATAATATCCGTACAGGGCGATACCGGGGCGGGCCATATCCATATGGGTACAGGGATAGTGTAACACAGCGGCGCTGGCCCCGCAATGGTAAATTGCAAACGTTACCCCCCGGTCACAAAGAGCTTTCTTGGCATCCAGATACCGGGTCAGCTGGTCCATCGTATAGTCCTCGCTGCCATCGGCATCCGAGAAGTGGGTAAAGAAGCCCTCCGCCTCCAGACCGGGCAGGGCACACAGCTCGGTAATCTCGTCCAGCAGGGCGCTGTTGTCCCTATCTTTGTCCCAGATGAAACCCAGGCGGCCCATCCCGCTGTCCAGCTTCACATGAATTTTCAGCTTCCTGCCGGCGGCTTCGGCGGCCTTGGAGAGGGCTTTGCCCGTCTCCAGGTCCTCCACGGTCTGGGTCACCTGGTTGGCCAGCAGAGCTTCCACCTGCTCCACAGGTGTCTTGCCCAAACACAGGATAGGCAGGGAAATCCCGGCCGTCCGAAGCTCCTCCGCCTCGCTGACGCAGGCCACGGCCAGCATCTCACAGCCCAGCTGTTCCAGCTTTCTGGCCACAGGGACCGCACCGTGTCCGTAGGCGTTGGCCTTCACAAGACCCAGCAGCTTACACCCCTCCGGCAGCATGGCCCGCAATGTCGTATAATTGTGAGCCAGGGCATCCAGGTCAACCTCCATCCAGGTTCTCATCTGTCTCTTGTCTAACATGCTATTTCCCCTCTATCTTATGGTAAATTCACTCCAAAGGCAGGAAACGGCCAGTACCCCATCACAGGCGATCTCACCCTTGAGCATGGCTCCGCTGCTGCGGTCAAACCACATGGACACCGTTCGCCCCATATCCGGCTCCCGGTCCGGGTCCCCGCAATCCACACGCAGCACCCCCTCCTCCGGGAAGGAGCAGGCGGTGATATACCCCGACTGCACGGCCTCCAGCAGAGCGGGCACGGCGGACATGGGGCTGAGTCCCTCCGGGTCCAGCGGCCCCGTCTCCAGCACAAGGTCCTCGTAGTCCAAAAAGGTATCGTCCTTCACGGCTCGGGCCGTAATGCCCGCCACCGTGTCGGGGGCGGTGATGGTCATGGAGGTCTCCTCCTCCCCCGCCTCTACGTCCACCTGGTACTGGCAGACCCGCTGTCCGTAATCGGCGGTCAGCTCCGCTGTTCCACGGAAGCCCTCCGCCTCCAGGTAGGTGGTCCGCAGGGTCAGGGCCTCCTCTTCTGCCTTACTTACTCCCACTCCCCCGCCTCCGGCGCAGCCGGTGAGCAGCAGGAGGCTTATCATCGGTACGCACAGCAGCAGCTTGCGCACAATGTTCCCTCCGCATCAAAATTGATTGACGTGTTCCTTCAGCACCAGGGGCAGCTCCGCCACCATATCGCTTGGGGTCATGCCATACTCGCCCAATCGCTCGGCGCAGCGGTCCCCCGCCTGACCGTGGTAGTACACCCCCAGAGCGGCCAGCTCCGCCGGGTCACCGCCTAGCTGCCTCTGGCCCAGCAGGGAAACCAGCAGTCCCGCCAGCACGTCCCCAGAGCCGCCCTTGGCCATGCCGGGGTTTCCGGTACCGTTTAAATAGGCCCGGCCATTTTGGTTGGCGGTTATGGTACCGTGTCCCTTGAGCACCAGGACGCAGCGGTGGGCCTTTGCAAAGTCACAGGCCGCCCGCAGCCGGTCCCGGATTGGCAGCGCACAGCCCGTAAGGCGCTGGAACTCCCCATCGTGCGGTGTCAGCACCGTGGGGGCGGTCCGTCCGTCCAAAACATCTATATGCCCGCTCAGCGCATTTATGCCGTCGGCATCCAGCACCACCGGGCGGTCCAGGTCCCGAAGCAGGTTCAAAACCAGCTGTTCCGTCTCCGGCGCACGGCCCAGGCCGGGGCCGATGAGAACGGCGTCACAGCTCTGCGCCTTTTCCAGCACACCCTCGTAGCTCCCCAGCGGGAACGGCATTGCCTCCTCGCACTTGACCGCCACAATGGGGTAAATCTCCCGAGGCACCCCCAGGAACACCAGCCCCGCACCGGAGCGGACAGCGGCGCTTGCGGCCAGTGCCGGTGCCCCGGTATAGCCCTCGCTGCCAGCCAGGATCAATACCCTTCCGAATTCCCCCTTGTGGGCGGTGGCCTTCCGCTTGGGGAGGATGTATTTTCCCCGGTCCAGGACCGCAACGGCGCTTGGTTGGTTCGCGATCTGCTCCCGGATCAGCTGTGCCGGTATGCCGATGGAAGCCACCTCCACACGGCCTGCACAGGGGCCGCCCTCCCCCAAATAGAGACCGGGCTTGGCGCAGGTGAAGCTCACCGTCACATCGGCCCGCACCGCCTCCCCCATGATTTCGCCGGTATCGGCGTTTACTCCAGAGGGCACGTCACAGGAGACGATCTTGCAAAAGGGGCCCCGCAGACGGTTCATAAGTTGGATGGCCTCCAAAAACACTCCGGCCACCGGCCGGCTCAGGCCAACACCAAAGACCGCATCCACCGCTGCCTCACAGCGCTCGATCCAATCCCGCTGTTCTTTATCATCCGGTGCAAACGGCTCCAGCCTGCCGCCCACGGCGGTCAGCTTCTCCTCCATGGCCCGCTCATCCGGGGTCATCTTGGCCCGGTCGCCCACCAAAAACGCCCGGACCTCCACCCCTTTCTCGATCAGAAGCCGGGCCGCAGCCACGCCGTCGCCCCCATTGTTGCCAGGGCCGCAGAACACGGCGGTGCAAACCTTGTCCCGCTGGACCGTCGGCTGCTCGCAGGCCGGCGCTCCCCCGTCCACCTGTCCATAGACGCAGGCGGTGGCCGCCGGATGCCGTGGCAGCAGCGCAAGCACTTCCTCCGCCACAGCCTTGGCAGCCGCCTCCATCAGATCCAGAGAGGGAATGCCACGCTCCTCAATGGCGATCCGGTCCAGTTCTTTCATCTGGGCGGCAGTGGCAGCATTCTGCATTTGGTGCTCCTTTCTCCCAAATAAGCAAAAGGGGGCGTATTGTCCTCAATACGCCCCCTTTCCCAAGTTTTTTATTTCAGGAATCCGTTCACGATCTGCTCCTCGGCCTCTTTTTCGGTCAGGCCCAGCGTCATCAGCTTTGTGAGCTGCTCACCGGCGATCTTGCCAATGGCGGCCTCGTGGATCAGCTCGGCATCCACGCAGTTGGCGGTGACCTCCGGAATGGCGGCCACCACACCTTCGTCCATGATGATGGCGTCGCACTCTGAGTGGCCGTGGCAGCGGCTGTTCCCGTTGATGCGGGACATGAACACCTGCTTGGAGTGGTCACGCGCCACCGAGCGGGAGATCACATTGGCCTTGCAGCCGTCTCCATCCAGCTCCACCGTAAAGTCGGACTTGGCAAGCTGCTTGCCGTGGGTCATGACCTTCTCCTTGATGATAAGGGTGGAGTTGGCCCCCAGCTTGGCACGGGTGGTGCGGATGGTGGAGTCGATGCCCTTGATCTGGGTGGTCTCCATCTCCAGATAGGAGCCCTCGTCCATTTCCACCACAGTGGTGGGGTTCATCACGTTCTCTCCGTTGCCGTCTCCCTCGCCGTAGTGGCGCTCCACATAGCGGACCTTGGCGTTCTTGCCCACATGGAAGGAGTGGATGCCGGAGTGCTCCGACTTCTGCACCCCGCAGTTGTGGATGCCGCAGCCAGCCACGATGGTCACATCGCAGTCATCGCCGATAAAGAAATCGTTGTACACGGTCTCCTCTAAGCCGCTCTGGCTGAGAACCACCGGGATGTGCACCGATTCGTTTCTGGTTCCGGGCTTGATGATGATGTCGATGCCGTCCTTATCGTTCTTTGGCACGATATCAATATTGGCGGTGGTGTTGCGGGCAACCGCTGCACCGTTGGCCCGGATGTTGTAGGCACCTTCCGGCACCTCATGCAGATCCGCCACCTGCTCCAGCAGGCTCTTCTGAATTGCGTCCATATGTTCCTCCTCAAGCGCCTCCCCGGCGCCTTCTGACAATTATCTGATCTTGTCGGTCAGGGCACTGCACACCCCGCCAGCGCGTCCCAGCAGAGAGGGCAGGATATCCTTCCGGGCACCGTCCTGCTCCACCTTGCCATTGGCCAGCACAATGATGCGGTCAGCAATGTTCAAAATACGCTCCTGGTGGGAAATAATCAGGATGGAGCCGTTGATCTTCTCGTGCAGGTGCTCGAACACCTGAATCAGGTTGCTGAAGGACCACAGGTCGATGCCGGCCTCAGGCTCGTCAAAGACGGACAGCTTCGTGCCGCGGGCCATAATCATGGCGATCTCGATGCGCTTCAGCTCACCGCCGGACAGGGATGCGTCTACCTCCCGGTCGATATAGTCCTTGGCGCACAGGCCCACCTCAGACAAGTAGTCGCAGGCCTCCGGCACACCGATATTCTTGCCGCTGGCCAGCGTAATAAGGTCCTTTACCGTCAGGCCCTTGAAGCGGACAGGCTGCTGAAACGCAAAGCTGATGCCCCGATTGGCCCGCTCGGTGATGTTCAGACCGGTGATATCCTCCCCATCCAGCAGAATCCGGCCCTCAGTGGGGGTCAGAATCCCGGCGATGATCTTTGCCAGGGTGGACTTTCCGCCGCCATTGGGGCCGGTAATGGCCACAAAGCGCTCTTTGATATTCAGGTTGATATCACGCAGGATATTCTTGCTGTCGCCGTCCTGATCGACGCCGTAGCTAACGTGCTGTAACTCTAACATGGAACTTCCTCCGTTGCTATTCTAAAACCGCCAAGGGCGGTTCGGGTTCAATATGTGGGTGTTCTTTATTAAGAACAGTTCGCAATAATTATTGTACCATGCGGGCTTCTTCTCTGTCCAGCCATATTTTGCCACAAAATCGGCAAAATATGGTCTTGTGCTCACATAAGTTTTCTAAACGCGAATCCAGTAGACCCTATTATAGCCATTTTCCCCTTGCTTTTCAATAGAGTTTATGTTATAAATGAGAATGAGTCAAAGGTGAAGAACGGGAAGATAGCACCTGCGTCCAAAAGAGAGAGGCGGTCATCGGCTGAAAGCCGCCTTGGGACCACCATGTGCTTAGTTCGCCCGGGAGCGGCCCCAGAGATGGGGACGGCTGACCGCCGTTATCCGGTTATCAAGTGCGCGTTTCTACGCGAATGCGGGTGGTACCGCGGAGGGTTTGCCTTTCGTCCCAATGTTCGGGATGAAGGGCTTTTTTCTTACCCAAACTTAATTGAGGTGATGAAAATGAAGCGTTCTTCTCTCTGTGCTGTCCTGATGTGCCTGATTGTGTGTCTCCTGACTGCCTGTGGGCAGGCCGCTCCGGAGGCGGATGTCTCTCAGCCCCCGCTTTGCTCCGATGTCTCATCGGCAGCAGAGCAGGTTGTCCCGCAAAAGCCCCAGCC
>JAHHSC010000071.1 GCA_020025455.1 Lawsonibacter sp.
CATCTTAAATCCCTGGTAAAACCAACAAACCCTTTGCTTTTACAGGAATTTTACCTAATTTTGAATACAGCTTTGAACCGGGTGAGTATACTACAACTGTTGTGAAAAATTTGGCATTGCTCTTCTGAGGAGGACACCGAGGCATGAAATCGAAACAAAAAACCACTACACTCCTAAGATGCGGCGGCTGTGCGATACTCTTGTTTGTAACGTTGTTCCCCATCTATTGGCTGCTGGCCATGGCCATCCGTCCCACGGACGAGATGAGCGGACACATCTCCCTGATCCCAGGCGCGCTGACCCTTGAACATTTCAGCCAGCTGTTTACCGATAAGGGGTTTGGACAGGCGATCCTCAACAGCCTGCAGACCACCGGTATCTCCCTGGTTATTTCGCTGATGATTGGCATCTGTGCAGCCTACATTATCGCCCGCCGACGCTTCAATTTCGGCTTGAAGCGCCCCCTTACATATTGGGTGCTGCTGGTTCGCGTGCTGCCCCCGGTGGCCTTCACCATTCCCCTTTACACCATGTTCAGCAAGGCTGGAATCCTCAATGGCAAGCTGCCGGTCATCCTTGCCTGCGTCCTGATCAATGTTCCGCTGATTATTTGGTTCCTCATCAGCTTCTTCCGGGATCTGCCGGAGGAAATTGAGGAGAGTGCAAAGGTGGACGGCGCAACGGAGTGGCAGCTCTTTGTGCGAATCGTGCTGCCTTTGGTGGCCCCGGGGATTGCCGCTGTGGCCATGCTCTCGTTTATGTATGCCTGGAATGAGTACACCTATACCGTCATCTTTACGCGCAGTCCCTCCAACTACACTGTGCCTCTGGCCCTGTCAGTACTAAACACGGAGGACAGCCTGACCAACTTCGGTCTCGTGGCTGCCGGTGGTGTGATTTCCGTTATTCCCATTATGTTGTTTGTAATCTTTGCGCAGAACTACTTGATTGCCGGTCTTTCAAGCGGCGCTGTCAAAGAATAACAAAATTTCCCATTGATCTATCAAATTACATTTAGGAGGATGTCCCCATATGAAGAAACTACTTACCACCCTTTTGAGTGCCGCTATGGCTCTGTCGCTGGTCGCTTGCGGCGGTCAGACCTCCAACGGAGGAACCAGCACTGGCGGAAGCGCCGACGGCAGCAACAGCGCACCCACCAAGATGACCCTGCTTCTGCGTGGCGGTACCTATGGTGAGTCTCTGCAGGCCCGTCTGCCCGCTTTTGAGAAGGAGCACAACGTGGATATCGAGGTCCAGCTGCTCTCCTTTGACGACCTGCACACCGGCATTGCCCTGGATGCTGTGAATCCCACCGGCACCTATGATCTGTGCATGGTGGACGGCTCCTGGATGGCTGAGTTCACCTCGAACGGGGTTCTGGCCAACCTGAGCGACATGGGTTACAGCTTTGACGACGACATTATCCCCGCCACTACCTCTATCTGCAAGGTGGACGAGGACATCTATCTGGCCCCCTACTTCGGCAATGTTACCGTTATGATGTATAATAAGCAGCTCATCGCCGATGCCGGCTATGCCCCCGAGGATATCGACAGCTTTGCTGATATCATGGATATTGCGCAAAAGACCCGTGCAGCCGACGCCGGCAAGAACGGCTTCCTGCTCCGCGGCGGCAGCGCAGACAATATTGTTTCCGACTTCCTGTCCCACCTGCTGGTTCACGGCGGCTGGGTTGTGGACGAAAACAATCAGCCCACTGTGAACACCCCTGAGTTCAAGGCTGCTATGGAGGAGTATCTGGAGCTCTATCGTGTGGGCAGCACGCTGGACAAGGACGACATCGTGGCTTCTGTCAGCGGCGGCAAGACCGCTCTGGCTCAGATCTGGCCCGGCTGGTATGTTCCCACCGCTGATGGCACCGCCAACTACACCACCATTCCCACCAAGCTGACCGACGATTCTCAGGCTGAGGATGCCGTGGCCCTCCAGGGTGTGTGGTGCATCGGTATCCCCAACAACGCCCCCCACAAGGATCTGGCTCTTGAGCTGCTGAAGTACGTGATGAGCCCCGAGGTTCAGCTGGCTTCCATCGAGGACGGCGGTGTGCCCTGCCGTTACTCCTGCCTGACGAATGAGACCGTTCTGGAGACCTATCCCCACCTGAAGACGGTCTGCGGCGCTCTGGAGACTGGCGTGTATCGTCCCGCCATTGCAGAGTGGACCGAATTCACCAATATCCTGGGCACCGAGATGGACAATATCATCCAGGGGACCAAGTCCCTGGACAATGGTCTGGCCGACGCCCAGGCCGCTCTGGAAAAGCTGATGGCGGGCTGATCCCCACATAGCCTAACCAGACTTACCGTTTTCGTAGCGGCCGGGATGCCCAACAGCGTCCCGGCCGTATTTTGCAGAGTCCCGCAACGGGGTAAGCTCTCAATCATAAGAGGGAGTAATATATGAAACACTCAACATCAAACTTGAAGCGAACCAATCCATCTGCCAAGCGCTTTGCAATGTGCATGGTGCTGCCCACTCTGGTCGTGCTGCTGATTATGACGGCTTACCCGCTTCTTTCCACATTCATATATAGTTTTACGGACTATAATTACTTAAAGGGCGCCGATAGTGCAAAATTTGTTTTGTTTGAAAACTACACTTCGCTCTTTGAAAACGGCTATTTTCGCCAGGCAACCTGGAACACCATCCTGTTTACCCTCTTAGCGGTCGTACTTGAAATGGGATTTGGTCTGTTGATTGCGGTGTTTGTTAACAGCCTGGGTCGTGGTCAAAAGACGATGCGGACCCTGATCCTGCTGCCGTATCTGCTGCCCGCTGTTACGGTCGCGCTCAGCTGGCGCATGCTGCTCTCTGCCAATTACGGCATTGTCAACCAGGCGCTTGAGGCACTCAACCTGCCGGTATTCAACTGGTTTATGGACACCAAAACCGCCTTTGGGACCATCCTCCTGATCGACGTGTGGCAGAATGTTCCCTTTGTTTTCCTGCTGCTGTATGCTGCGCTGCAAGCGGTGCCGTCCGGGCAATATGAAGCGGCTTGCATTGATGGTGCCGGCGTATTTCAGAAGTTTTGGTATGTTACCATTCCAAATATAAAAAGCTCGCTGGCTCTTTGTGCCCTGCTTCGTACGATTGATACGTTCCGGCTGTTTGAAAAGGTCAACGTTTTGACTGGCGGCGGCCCGGCTGGTACAACATCCACCATTACACAGTTCCTTTATAACTACGGAATCAAGTCTTTGGACTTCGGCTTTGGAAGCGCAGGCGCCATTGTTATGACTGTGTTTGTTCTGATTTTGTCATCGCTTTACATTAAGCGTGCCATTCAGTAAATGACTTGCAAAACAGATTGGACAGGTTGGTAAAATGAAGATCACATTTTTTAACGTAGGCTATGGAGAGGCCATTTGGGTGGAATGTCCCGATCCGAAGCACCCCGGTGCCGCCTTCAATCTATTGATCGACGGCGGCAGTGCCATGGAGCAGGAATACGAGGACCGCTCCACCGGCCGGCTTCCTCTGATCGAACATCTGGAGCGTGCCGGAGTCGATCACGTGGATGGAATCATTCTGACCCACATCCATGAAGACCATGTGTGCGGTATGCTTCCGGTCGTTCGGAGATTTCCCCCCAAGTGCTTGTGGCAGATTTTCCCCCCGGATTTTCACAGCAGCCTGCCCCCGCTTCCAGATATCCTGCCGGAAAATCCTGATCGCGCCAAATTTGCCGCATCCCTCCGCGACTGGAAGGCCCTGGTTACCTTGGTCGAGGAACAGGGCGGTGAGATACATACGGCCAGAGCGGATGACAAGCTGACTGCCTGCCCCGATCTGGATATCCAGGTCCTCTCCCCCAACGCACTGCGGGCGGACGCGGTGGCAGAGCGCATCAAAGACCTCTTTTATACCCAGGAGCCCCAGGCCTTTTTGGAAAAATTGGCGGTTCTGGACCAAGGCATGAACAATTTCAGCCTGGTCCTCCGATTGGATTGGGCTGGGCATCGGATTCTTCTTCCGGGCGATACCAACAAGGCGGGATATCAGGGCATCCCACAGGATGCACTTCGGGCCGATGTCTTTAAGATCGGCCACCACGGTCAGGCGGATGGGGCGGACGAGGAACTGCTGCGGGTGGTTGCCCCGCAGATCGTAGTCTGCTGTGCCTCCAGTGACCGGCGCCATGGGAGTGCCAACCCGGAATTGATGGCTATGGTTCACAATTTTGGTGCCAAACTCTGCTGCTCGGATTGTCCCTCGCTGCCTGACGGACTTCCCCCGGTACCCCCTCACCGAGCTTTGGTGCTGGAATTCAGCCGGGAAACGGCAATCAAGAGCCACTATCTTGGAATGGAAGGAGAGGTCTTGGATGAAGAACTATGATGTCTTGGTCATCGGCCCGGTTTCCCTGGATCACAATATTGACTGTGAGGGAAATGAGCGCCATGAGTTGGGAGGTGCCGTAGTCGCCTCTGGCTTTGCGGCGGCCCGAAGCGGCGCCCGTACCGCGGTGTTTACGAAGTCCAATCCGGCGGACGCCGATGTGCAAGCCCGCTTTGCCGGTTCCGGGGCGGATGTGTACTGGGCTGCTTCCTCGGCTACCTGCGCAATTCGGAACCAGTATTTTACTCCGGACAAGGAGAAACGGCAGTGCACGTCCCTTGGCGTGTGCGATCCATTTACCTTTCAGGAGCTGCCTGCGGTTAAGGCGGATATCTATCATTTCGCCGGGCTTGTATATGGCGACTTTGATGGCGCGCTCTTTAAGCAGGCTGCCGAGCATGGCAAGGTAGCCGTGGATGTACAGTGCCTGCTCCGCTGTGTGGAGCCGGATGGATCGATGGGGTTCCACGATTGGAGCGAAAAGACCCAATACCTGCCTTATATCGACTATCTTAAGACCGATGCGGCAGAAGCAGAGATCCTCACCGGCCTGCGCGACCGCGAGGAAGCCGCCCGCCTGCTGCACAGTTGGGGTGCTAAGGAAGTTCTCATTACCCACAATACTGAAGTGTTGGTCTATGATGGACAGCGGGTTTACACCTGCCCCATCAAGGCGCGCAGTCTGGTGGGCCGCACCGGGCGGGGCGATACGACGTTTGCCGGATACATTACCGAACGGCAGCGAACCGGGGTTGCCCAGGCTCTGCTCTACGCCACGGCACTGGTTTCCCTGAAAATGGAGACCCCAGGCCCCTATCAGGGGACCCGGGAGGATGTGCTGGATTACATCCGGACGTTTTATGGAACGGCGGCTGAATGACCAAACGAAATCCTGTAAACGATCAAAGCAATCTGTTGTCCCCTCCACATTATGGGCCTTCAGAAGCGAAAAAGGGAGGAACATAACCCGCCGGCCGGCGGTGCGGCAGTGTGGAGGTCTGTCGCAATCCGGTCAGAGGTTTGCCCTCTGACCGGGAGGTACGCAAGCGGAGGCGAGCGCACCACGGCCTAAGACTATGTCTACTGTAAGTCTACAGCATATCTTCAAAATTTACGACGGAGCGGTTACTGCCGTGAGCGATTTCAACCTGGAGATCGCCGACAAGGAGTTTATCGTCCTGGTCGGTCCCTCCGGCTGCGGTAAGTCCACCACCCTGCGTATGGTGGCCGGTCTGGAGGAGATCTCCAAGGGCGAGCTGCGCATCGACGACCGGCTGGTCAACGATGTGGAGCCCAAGGACCGGGACATCGCCATGGTTTTTCAGAGCTACGCGCTCTACCCCCACATGACCGTGCGGGAAAATATGGCGTTCCCCCTGAAGCTTCGAAAGATGGACAAGGCGGAGATCAAGCGCCGGGTGGAGCAGGCCGCTGAGATTCTGGACATCACCCAGTACCTGGACCGTAAGCCCAAGGCCCTGTCCGGCGGCCAGCGGCAGCGTGTGGCCATTGGCCGTGCCATTGTCCGTGAGCCCAAGGTGCTGCTGATGGACGAGCCGCTCTCCAACCTGGACGCCAAGCTGCGTAACCAGATGCGCACCGAGATCATCAAGCTGCGCCAGCGCATCAACACCACCTTTCTCTACGTTACCCATGACCAGACCGAGGCCATGACCCTGGGTGACCGCATCGTCATCATGAAGGACGGCTTCGTCCAGCAGATCGGCACCCCCGAGGAGGTCTTTAACCGCCCTGTGAATCTGTTCGTGGCCGGCTTTATCGGCACCCCCCAGATGAACTTCTTCAACGGTCAGCTGGAGAAAACCGACGGCGGCTATCAGATCCAGTGCATGGGCACCACCATCCCTGTCACCGACGCGCTGGCCCAGAAGCTCTCCGCCAAGGGCCAGGGCAGCGCCGACGTGATCGTGGGCGTGCGTCCCGAGCACATCACCGTCCAGACCGAGCGTGGAAATGCCATCCCGTGCACCGTCGAGGTGTCCGAGCTGATGGGCAGTGAGCTCTATCTCCACGCCACCGTGGGCGAAGGCGAGCAGAAGCAGAATGTGGTCATGCGCATCCAGACCACCGATCTGCCCGCTGAGTTCCGCTCCGGTGTGCCCTACGGCACCAAGATGGGCTTTGCGCTCCGCAGCCAGATGATCCATCTGTTTGATCCCGCCACAGAGCGGAGCTTGCTGTTTTGAGCCGCGGGGTCTCTTTGCCATGCCGGATTCTTCTGATGATCGGTGGAAT
>JAHHSC010000072.1 GCA_020025455.1 Lawsonibacter sp.
CCCCAGTACGACGACGCGCCCCCCTGGCTGGAGGACGAACCGCCCCTGCCCGATGTGCCAGAGGATCAGGTTCCTGTCTTTGATGTACCGGAGTCCCAGCCAGAACCGGCTTTCACACCCCCCATCGTGCCCCAGGCTGCACCCGCAGCTCCCGCCGAGCCCGCGCCCATGGTGGTGCCCGCTTCGGACGACGTGGCCGACCGGACCTTCTGGCCCCACTTTGTATCCGGTCTGGGCGGCTTCGTGCCGGCCTCCATTCTGCCCTACCTCAATAACCCCGCCAAGGTGGTGGGCGTGTGGCAGAACCGGATGCTGACGTTGTGGGTGGACAACAACTTTACCCGTTCCATGATCAACAAGCCCGCCATTACCGACGGGCTGAAACGGGCGGCCGCCAACTTCTTCGGCGGCTCTCCCAACGTGCGCGTGGTCACGGGGAAGCCTCCCGTGTGTGATGTGCCCCCCGCTCCCGCGGTCCCTGTGCAGCAGGAGCGGACCGAGGCCCCCGCACCGGCCGAGCAGCCCCCCCACGACGCCATGGCCGATCTGCTGGCCTTCGGCGGGCAGTTCGACAACATCGTCATCAAATAATTTTATGGTTAAAAGGAGACTTACGCTATGGCAAAAGGTTTCGGCAGCCGCGGTATGGGCGGCATGGGCGGCGGCATGAACATGAACATGCTCAAGCAGGCCCAGAAAATGCAGCAGGATATGCTGAAAATGCAGCAGGAGCTTCAGGAAAAGGAGTACACCGCCTCCGCCGGCGGCGGTGTTGTCTCCGCCGTGGTCAACGGCCAGCATGAGCTGAAGAACCTCACCATCGACCCCGAGGCCGTGGACCCCGAGGATGTGGAGATGCTTCAGGACATGATCGTGGCCGCAGTCAACGAGGCCATGCGCTCTGCCGACAGCGACGCCAGCGCTTCCATGCAGAAGCTCACCGGCGGTCTGGGCGGCCTGTTCTAATTTAGACTATGTACAGCCTCCGTCCCGGTTGGGGCGGAGGCTTCGTTTTCTTATTTCTTTGGGTCCATATTGTCCGTCACGGCTCGTTCCATGTCCCGGACGCTGTTTTCCATGCCGCGGCCGATCTTTTGGGCGTTGTCCTTGATGCCGCGTCCCACGTCCTTCATATTCTCCTCCGCATGGCGGATCATATCTTTGGCGCCATCGACCATGCCGCGGTCAGCTCTCTCCGTACCGCTCCGGATGTCCCGGCCCGCGTCCTTCATATCGTCCCCGGCTTGGCGGACCATATCGCGGGCGTCCCGGGTCATGTCGCGCCCTGCCTTATCTTCACGGGTGGTACAGCCGGTCAGGGTGGTCACCAGGGTCAGGGCCAGGATCAGCGCGGTAATACTGCGTTTCATAGTTGCGGATCGCTCCTCTCTGCGGACCTTCCATCCGCAGCTAGTATGTCCCGTTCAAGCGGAAAAAAACAAGGTTTCACGTGCATACTTGACGTTTTCTTTCGTTTTCTACCCGTTGCGACTTTGTTTTTTGGAGAAAACTTCCGGTGTTTCCCTTGCAATTACAGCTTTTTTATGGTATAGTGTGAGAGTAATTAGGCAGTATTGGTAAGAGTGGGGTTTTGGCTCCGCTCTTTTTGATTGACTAAATGGGCCCGGACCCCCCTGTTTTCCTGGCCCCTGGGAGGTATATTATGGCAAAAGTGACTGATGTTGTGGCCAAACTGGCCCTCCCCGTGGTGGAAGCCGCAGGCTGCTCCCTGTGGGATGTGGAATATGTGAAGGAGGCCGGTCAGTGGTTTCTCCGCGTCTATATCGACAAGGAGGATGGCGTGTCCATTGACGACTGCGAGGCGGTCTCCCGTCCCCTGTCCGACCAGCTGGACGAGGCCGACCCCATCGAGGGAAGCTACACCTTTGAGGTGTCCTCTGCCGGCGCGGACCGGGTGCTGAAAAAGCCCGAGCATTTTGCCCGCTACCAGGACGCCGAGGTAGAAGTGAAGCTCTACCGTCCCCGCAGCGGCCGCAAGGATTTTGTGGGTCTGCTGAAGGCCTACGAGAACGGCGACGTGACCCTGGAGGTCGGCGGTGCGCCCATGATGTTTGAAAAGAAAGAGATCGCGCTGGTACGGCTGTACCCCCGCTTCTGATATTTTAGGAGGAAACTGCTGTGGCTAAGAGAGTTACAAAGAAAACAAACAGCAATGAGCTGGACGGCAAGGAATTTTTCGCCGCTATCGCTCAGATCGAGGAAGAAAAGGGCATCAAGCCCGGCTATATGCTGGAGAAGATCACCCAGGCTCTGCTGTCTGCCTACCGCCGCGACCACGAGGGCGTGGGCGAAAACCTGGTCATTGAGGCCAACGAGGAGACCAGCACGGTCCGTCTGTTTCTCAAGAAGGACATTGTGGACGAGGTGGATAACCCCGCCACCGAGATCAGCCTGGAGGACGCCCGTCTGAGCCTGCCCCAGGCCCAGCTTGGCGATGTGGTCCGCATGGAGATCAAGCCCAAGAACTTCGGCCGTGTGGCCGCCCAGACTGCCCGTCAGGTCATCATTCAGGGCATCCGCGAGGCGGAGCAGGGCATGGTCTATGACGAATTCTCCTCCAAAGAGCACGAGCTGCTCAACGGCATGATCACCCGCATCGACCCCCGCAGCGGGGCTGTCGTGCTGCGCATCCACTCCGGTTCCGAGTTTACCGACGCCTACCTGGGCGTCAACGAGCAGGTCCGCGGGGAGCACTATGTGGAGGGACAGCGGCTGAAGGTCTATGTGGTCGAGGTACGCCGCGCCACCAAGGGCCCTCAGATCCTCATCTCCCGCACCCACCCCGGTCTGGTCAAGCGCCTGTTCGAGCTGGAAGTCCCCGAGATCTTCGACGGCACCGTGGAGATCAAGTCCGTGGCCCGCGAGGCCGGTTCCCGCACCAAGCTTGCCGTCTGGTCCGCAGATGAGAACGTGGACCCCATCGGTGCCTGCGTCGGCCCCCGCGGTCAGCGTGTGAATACCATCGTGGAGGAGCTGAAGGGCGAGAAGATGGATATTATCCGCTACTCTGAAAACCCCGCTGAGTACATCGCCGCCGCCCTGTCCCCCGCCGAGGTCCTCAGTGTGGAGGAGCTGCCCGACGGCAAGAGCTGCCGCGTCGTGGTCCCCGACGATCAGCTTTCCCTGGCCATCGGCAAGGAGGGCCAGAACGCGCGCCTTGCCGCCAAGCTGACCGGCTATAAGATCGACATTAAGCCCGCCTCCGCCCCCCTGGAGCCCATGGATGAGATGGAGCCTGCCGAGGAGGCCGCCGAGGCCGAGACCGAGGAGTAATCAAATTTCTCCTTTTTAGGAATAGAGGTGAATTCAGTGCCTAAAAAGATCCCCCTGCGCCAGTGTCTTGGCTGCCGGGAAATGAAGCCAAAAAAGGAACTGATCCGGGTCGTCCGCTCCCCCGAGGGGGCGGTTAGCCTGGATTTCAAGGGTAAGCTGCCCGGCCGGGGCGCCTATGTCTGCCCCGACCCCGCCTGTTTAGCCAAGGCCAGGAAGTCCCGTGCCCTGGAACGGGCGTTTTCCACCCAGCTGCCCCCCGAGGTCTGGGAGGCGCTGGAGAAGCAGATGGAAGGAGGCGACCCGGATGGTCAATGATCCCATCCTCCACCTGCTTGGGCTTGCCCGCAAGGCCGGCAAGCTGGAGATTGGCGAAGAGCCGGTCGGGGCCGCCTGCCGGTCCAGACACGCGCGTCTGGTGCTGCTGGCCTCTGACGCTGCCGCCAACACCCGCCGCCGCTGCGCTCACTTCGGCGAGGCAGGCAATGTGCTGTGGCTGGAGGTGCCGTTCACAAAAGAGGAGCTTGGTTTCCCTCTGGGCCGCTCCTCCTGTGCCATGCTGGCCTTCACAGATGCCGGCTTTGCGGCCTCGCTGGTCAAGAAGCTGGCCGCCCGCGACCCTGAAAAGTACGGCCCCGCCGCCCAGCAGCTTCAGGGAAAGGCGAATCGGATGCTTGAGCGGCAGAAGGAAAAACGCCAGCACGAGAAGAACCTGCGCGAGGGCAAGCGGAAGCCCTGGGCTCCCCCTCCCCAGCAGAAGAAGGAGGACGCTGCGCCCTCCGCTCAACACAAGAAAAAGCCGAGACCTCCCAAGGGGAGCGCCCCGGCCCACCGCGGTGACAGGAGCGGCTCTGCCCGCCCTGACCATCCCTATAAGTCCGGCCCCGGCGGTCGGAAGCTGACCGGTACGTTCCGGCGCAAACCCTAAGAAACGAGGTGGCTTTCCAATATGATGATGAAATATCCGATCCACAAGGTGGCCAAGGACTTTAAGAAGGGAAAGAAGGAGCTGCCCTCCAAGGAGATCATGGATATCCTGACGGAGCACAACCATCCCCCCAAGAACCACATGCAGCCTCTGAACGAGCAGGAGCTGTCTATCGTCTTTGAGGTCCTGACCCAGCAGAACCAGATCGACTCCCTGGAGTCCGTGTACGCCGATGTGTACCACGATGCCCCCCAGAAGAAGGAGTCCCCCGCCCCCAAGGCCGCTGCTGCCAAGGCTCCCGCCGCCAACGGCGGCCACGAGCACCGTGATCACAAGGACCAGCCCAAGCATTCGGCCACTCCTGCTGCCGAGCGCAGCAGCCACGCCCCCAAGACCAAGGTGGTGGATACCCGCGGCGGCTCGGTCAATCTGGACAAGTACGACGAGCACCTGGAGTCCTTCACCACGGAGAAGCAGCAGGGCGGCGGCGGAAAGCAGAAGTTCCAGAACCGTGGCCAGCGCCGCGGCCGCGACAACATGAAGGGCGGCAACAAGCGCCGCCAGGAGGAGCAGGACCGTATGCGCCGCCTGCAGCTGGAGATTGCCAAGAAGGCCCCCGTCAAGGTCCTGATCCCGGACGAGATCGGCGTGGGCGAGCTGGCCAGCCGCATGAAAAAGACCGGCGCAGAGGTGGTCAAGTGCCTGATGAAAAACGGCATCATGGCCTCCCTCAGCGAGATCATCGACTTCGACACCGCCGCCATCATCGCCGAGGAGATGGGCTGCAAGGTGGAGAAGGAGGTCGTGGTCACCATCGAGGAGAAGCTGATCGACACCACCGAGGACAAGGCCGAGGATCTGCAGGACCGCGCTCCCGTGGTCGTGGTCATGGGCCACGTCGACCACGGCAAGACCTCCCTGCTGGACTATATCCGCAACAGCCACGTGGCTTCCGGCGAGGCCGGCGGCATCACCCAGCACATCGGTGCTTACCAGGTGAACGTGAAGGGCAACCCCATCACCTTCCTGGATACCCCCGGCCACGAGGCCTTCACCGCCATGCGTGCCCGCGGCGCTATGATTACCGATGTGGCCATTCTGGTTGTGGCTGCCGATGACGGTATTATGCCCCAGACCGTTGAGTCTATCAACCACGCAAAGGCCGCCGAGATCCCGGTGATCGTGGCCATCAACAAGATGGATAAGCCCACCGCCAATCCCGACCGCATCATGCAGCAGCTCACCGAGTACGAGCTGATCCCCGAGGAGTGGGGCGGCGACACCATCGTGTGCCCCATCTCTGCCAAGACCGGCATGGGCATCGACAACCTGCTGGACATGGTCGTGCTGACCGCCGAGATGCGTGAGCTGAAGGCCAACCCCAACCGCTCCGCCCACGGCGCCGTCATCGAGGCCCGCCTGGACAAGGGCCGCGGCCCTGTGGCCACCCTGCTGGTCCAGAACGGCACCCTGCACCAGGGCGATGTCATCATCGCCGGTACCGCTGTGGGCCACGTGCGTGCTATGACGGACGCAAAGGGCCGCAAGCTGACCGAGGCCGGTCCCTCCGTCCCCGTTGAGATCATCGGCATGAGCGAGGTCCCCGGCGCCGGTGACGACTTCCACGCCGTTGCAGACGAGCGCATGGCCCGCGAGCTGGTGGAGCAGCGCAAGCACGAGCAGAAGATGGCCATGTCCAACAGCGTGGGCAAGGTCACGCTGGAGAACCTGTTCAGCCAGATCCAGGTGGGCGAGATGAAGAACCTGAACGTCATCGTCAAGGCCGACGTCCAGGGCTCCGCCGAGGCCGTGAAGGCCTCCCTGGAGAAGATCTCCAACGAGGAAGTCCGCGTGCGCGTCATCCACTGTGCGGTCGGTGCCATCAACGAGAGCGATGTTATGCTGGCTGCCACGTCCGGCGCCATCGTGGTCGGCTTCAACGTCCGCCCCGACGCCAACGCCAAGGATTCCGCCGCCCGTATGAACGTGGATCTGCGGATGTACCGCGTCATTTACGACGCCATCAACGAGATTGAGGCCGCCATGAAGGGTATGCTGGCTCCCAAGTTCAAGGAAGTGGAGCTGGGCCGCGCCGAGGTCCGCAACGTGTTCCGTATCACCAATGTGGGCATGGTCGCCGGCTGCTACGTGCTGGACGGCAAGATGCAGCGCGGCGCCCAGATGCGTCTGCTGCGGGATAACATCGTCATCTATGACGGCGCTATCGCCTCTCTGCAGCGCTTCAAGGACAGCGTGAAGGAGGTCGCCTCCGGCTACGAGTGCGGCATCACCTTTGAGAAGTTCCAGGATATCAAGGAAGGCGACATCATCGAAGCCTTCATTATGGAGCAGATTAAAGTTTAATCTCACACCGTTTCGTTTTC
>JAHHSC010000073.1 GCA_020025455.1 Lawsonibacter sp.
CGGATGATGGGGGTACGAACTCCTCTGGATACAGTGCCAATCAAACGTTCCACGGTAAATCCTCCAGTATTAGTAAAGTCTTTTGCTTAAAACAAAAGGGACATTTGCGAACATAACATTATACACAGGAAATGAACGATTTGGCAAGAGTTTTTTCAAAAAAACTTTTGGGAAATTTAAACAAAACACCCCGCTCCGATAAGAGCGGGGTGGAGCAGACCGGAAAAAGTGGTGCCGCCGCTTTTTCCAGTGGTGTCAGACGACCGAAGCAGGGGGACGCACAGCCGCTGAGTTGGGAAAATCAATCGTTCTCGTGGAGCTTCTTGCCCACCTGCGCGATGACATGAAGCATCGTAAGTGCGGCCAGACGGCAGGTGCAGCCGGTGGGATCAAATCCGGGGGCGACCTCCACCATATCCATCGCGCAGACCTTGCCGGTCTGGCAGATGGCGGTGAGCATATCCACGCTCTCGTCCCAGGTGATGCCGCCGGGCAGGGGAGCGCCGGTGCCGGGGACCAAGGGCATATCGTAGCCGTCGATGTCAAAGGTGATATAGTAGGCCTCGGCATCGGGGATCTGATCGAGCACATACTGCACGCCCTTGTCGTGGAGCTCACGGGCGGAAATCAGGCGGCTGCCGTAGTTGATGGCGTCCTGATAGTCACTCTTCTTGCCGCTGCCCATACCGCGCAGGCCGATCTGGACCATGCTGCCAATGTGGTCCATGTTGGACATATGGCGCATGGGGCTGCCGTTGCTGTAAAACTGGGGGCCGACGTTCTTGGTCCAGTCCAGGTGGGCATCAAACTGGATGACGCAGATCTTCTTGTGGTACTCCTCCAGAGCGCGGGCCACGGGGATGCTGACGGAGTGGTCACCACCCATGACGACCGGAATGGTGCCGGCCTTGATGATGCGGCGGACTGCACGCTCGATGGCGGTGAAGGAGAAGTCGCGGTCACCCTGAAGTACGTCGGCGTCGTTGCAGTCTACAATGGAGATGGGGGAGGCCAGCATCTGCTGGTCGGTCTCGTAGTCGTAATAGCCGACCTGACCGCGGCCATACTGGGTGGAAGCCTCCCGGATGCGGCGGGGGCCAAGACGGGCACCGCTGTGGTAGCCGGCATCCATGTCGAAGGGGACGCCCAGAATGCCGAAGTCGGCGTTGAGGGTATCCAGGTCCTGAACGATGGGGTAGCGACCAAAAGAACAGATGCCGGTGATGGGCTGATTGATGAGATTGAGCTGCATAACAAATCCTCCACAAAACGAGGCATTTCTACAGCTTCTATGCTGGAAACGCCTATGTTAACCTCTTTCGATCGTCCATCAAAACAGGACGGTCTCACGTTCTTACACTCCAGATTATAGCACAGGCACAGCGGTTTGTGGTATTGTTTATCTGCATATTCACGAAAAGAATCAAGGCATTTTTGCCCGGGCAGCGTTTCTTTTTCAAGTGGGAGAACTGCGGAAGGGGAAAAGAATAACTTTACAGGGGACAAAAAATCGGTTATAATAAAGAGCCTGAAATGAAGGTTTCTGCTGGGAAACCGAACCTGCTGTAGACAGCTGATGACTTCTGTGACGTAGCTTCACGGGAGCATTGGCTTTTTTTCTGCAATTTTTGGAAGGAATTTGGAGGAATTAAAGATGCTGACATCACTTGGCCTTGTGCTGTTGCTGGGGCTGGCGGCGGGAGGACTGTGCCGCCGACTCCACCTGCCCACCATGATCGGGATGCTGTTCACGGGCATGGTGCTAGGGCCCTTTGTACTGGACCTGCTGGACCCGTCCATCCTTGGAATCTCCGCCGATCTGCGGAAAATAGCGCTGGTCATCATTCTGCTGAAGGCGGGCCTGTCCCTCAATCTGGCCGATTTGAAAAAGGTGGGCCGTCCGGCGCTGCTTATGTCCTGCCTGCCCGCCCTGTGTGAGATCGGTGCCTTTGTTCTGCTGGCTCCCACCTTGCTGGGGGTCACCAGACTGGAGGGGGCCGTTATGGGCGCGGTGCTTGCTGCCGTGTCCCCTGCGGTAGTGGTTCCCCGGATGGTTAAGCTCATGGAGACCGGCCGCGGCACCGACCAGGGTATCCCCCAGATGATTGTGGCGGGCGCTTCCTGCGACGACGTGCTGGTCATTGCCCTGTTTTCCACCTTTGTGAGCATGGCACAAGGCGGCTCCGCCGATCTGGCCGGCCTGGCCGATATCCCCGTGTCCATATTGCTGGGGGTCCTGCTGGGGGCTGTGGTGGGCTGGCTTATGGCCTGGTCCTTTGAAAATGCCTATACCGCCCAGCACATGGTCCGAAACAGTACCAAGCTGGTCATCGTACTGGGGACCGCGTTCCTGCTGCTGGCAATCGAGGATTCCCTAAAAGGAACCGTGGCTGTGTCCGGACTGCTGGCCGTGATGAGCATGGCCTGTGTGCTGAAAATGCGCTGCCCCGTCTCCGTGGGCAGGCGCCTGTCGGAAAAGTTCGGAAAGCTGTGGATTGCCGCCGAGGTCATCCTCTTTGTGCTGGTGGGTGCCGCCGTGGATTTGCAGTACACCCTGACGGCCGGACTGCCCGCCGTGGCTATGATCCTGCTGGCTCTGGTGTTCCGGTCGATGGGCGTGGTGCTGTGTCTGGTGGGCACGAAGCTTGACCGGAAGGAGCGGCTCTACTGCGTGCTGGCCTACTTGCCCAAGGCGACTGTCCAGGCGGCGATTGGCTCGGTGCCCATGGCCCTGGGACTGCCCTGCGGCAAGCTGGTGCTGTCGGTGGCGGTGCTGGGTATCCTCATTACCGCACCGCTGGGTGCCATTGCCATGGATGCAAGCTGTGGGAAGCTGCTGAAACCGGGCCAGCCCTGTTAATACCACAGGTCTGGAAACACCAGGGCGTTCACGCTCAGCAGGGAAAGGTGGTTTTGAGAGCAGGGCGGCCCACAGCCGCGCTCCATGTGGCCGCGATCTTCTTCTGCTGCGTGGTCCTCTTCCCCGTAAGCGGATGATCCGCAAATCCAATACGAAACCGAACGAATCAACAAAAAGGCTTTGTGCTGTGCACAAAGCCTTTTTGCGTTTATCCAAAGCCTCCGGTGAACTTCTTTTCCTGCGCGTAGGCGGGGGCCCAGACCACCGTGACCTCATAGAGCCGACAGAGCAGGTCCCAGCTCCTGATGTCCAGAATACCGTCCGGCTCCAGACCGCCCGCCTGCTGGAGCCAGCGGACATTGGCGATGGAGGCGCCGGTGTGCAGCCCGTCTGCGGGGCCGGGCAGGATGCCGACATAGTACCGGCTCAGGATCTGGAACATGGTCTGGGGCAGGATGAGAAACACTTCATCCGCTCCGTGCAGGGCGCGGTAGCCCTCTGAAGGAAAGGCGCGCAGAGGACGGGAATCGCCCAGCAGCTTCTCTGCCTCGACCCAGGTACTGCGGATGGCGTCGAAGGTATCCCGGTCCACAACTCCTGTTACAGGGGGGCGGAACTCCCGCTGGAAGAGCATCACGGCCTCCAGGGTCCGCTCCCCAAAGACACCGTCTGCCGCCAAGGTGGGGAGGAACGAGTACACCCTTGCCAGCCGCCCAAGCATATACTGTAGGCTGCGGATGGGCTGTCCGTCCAGCTCCTGTTTCAACTGTTCCTGCGTCATGACTGCTCCTTTCTGTCTGGGTCCTGCTGGCCGACGGACATGGGCTGACCCGGATACTGAGTGTGGCTCACCAGATCCGTTAACTCGCCCCGGCCGCTCTGCACAAAATCGTTGATGGTAGTTTCCCCCGCCAGGGAGAATTGGCGCTGGAGGGAGTCCCAGGTGCTCCGGCCTACCACGCCGTCCGGTGCCAGACCGATCTGACCTTGATACTGTTTTACTGCCTGGGTAGTCTGGGGGCCGTAGACTCCGTCTACCTCGATGGGCAGCAGGGAATTGTTGAATTCGGCCAGCATCGCCAGCATATACTGGAGGATCTGTACCGACTCACCCCTGGCGCCCTCACGGAGCACACCGGGGTACTCAAATTCGATGCGGGTGAAGGACTGCCCCTTGCTGACCAGCTCGCTCAGCTGCTGCACCCCCACGTAGAGGCTGACCATCTTATACCAGGTGGCCTTGCCCACGATACCGTCGGGGACAAGGTCGAAAATCTTCTGAAAGACCTTGACCGCCTCCTCTGTGCTGGGACCGAATACCCCAGTCTTGGGGGAGATGCGGGGGATAGCGGGATAGTTCCGGGAGATGGTGTTCAGCATGGACTGTATTCTGGACACCTCCGGTCCCACCGATCCGCGGCGCAGGGGCGTGCCGGGGTAGGAGGCGGTGATGTCCTTGATGGGGGCGTTATCGACCAACTCGATATTGGTACCGTAGTAGCGGTAGAGGATCTCCAGTGAGTTTTTGCCCTCTTTGGCCAGATATTGACTGCCCCACTGGGACAGACCGTCACAGGTGACGGTGGTGCCGTTGCAGAATTTTGCAGCCAGCGGTTCGATAAAACCCTTTCGGCGGATGTAGGTATCGAAGATCTCATCCACCAGACGGTCAATGTTCTGGAAGATGTCGCGGCCGCGGATGAACTTCTGGTCGTAGGCGGTGGAGGCGGTGATCTGAAAGTTATAGCCCCGGCTGGGGTAGAACTCGGTGTAGACCCGGTTCAGAGCGAACGAGATGATCGCCAGGATATTGGCCCGGAGAGCGGCGGGCTCCCAGGTGGGGTAGATCTCGCTGGAGGCCACGTTCTTTACATAGTCGGGGAAGCTGACTGTGATATTTTCGGCAGACTCCTTGGGCGGCCCCAGGTGTACCGTGATAAAGCGCGGGATATAGGGAATGACGGTCGCCATGGGTCACCTCACAGATCCTGGGCGGGGATATCCCGCACGTCCCGCTGCTGTAAGCTGCTTTCCCCTGCGTCCAAGGGGATGAGGCGCATATCCTGAATCGTCTCCACGCCGGGGAAAATCTGCACACCCTCCACCTGGAGCATGGCGAAGCCCGCCCGCTCGGCCCAGACAGAGCACAGGCTGAAGGGAGGGTGCGCTCCCGGAGCGGGGGTTGGAATGGAGATGGGTTCGACTAGGCCGCTGGAGTCCGTGACCTGGAGCGAGAGAAGCTCCTGACGGCCCGTTTCCTCTTTCTGTGTGACAACCACAGTAGCCCCCTCCACGGGCAGCTCTGCCTGGGAAGTGAACACGCGTACAGACAGGGTTCCTACGTTTGACATGGCAGTACCTCCTTTTTTCCCATGCTATGCACCGGAAAAGAAAGGGGTGAAAAAGCCGCTGCGGACAAACCAGTCCACAGCGGCTTTACCTGTATGTACAAAGTTAGACCCAACTCTCGTCCCGCTCGGAGCGGCGCTCACGGCTCATCAGGATCGGGACCACGGTGCGGATATCAAGCCCCTCGTAGAGAACTCCGTAGGCGGCCTCGGTGATGGGCATTTCCACCCCCACCTTCTGAGCCAGCGTGCGGGCGTTGGCGGCGGCGTAGTAGCCTTCCACCACAGCGCCCACCTCACGGATGGCCTCCTCCACCGGCTTGCCCTCACCGATGAGAATCCCGCAGCGGCGGTTGCGGGAGTGCATGGAGGTGCAGGTGACAATCAGATCGCCCACACCCGCCAGGCCGGCGAAGGTGTCCTTCCGGCCGCCCAGAGCCACGCCCAGGCGGGCCATCTCCGCCAGACCGCGGGTCATGAGAAGGGCCTTGGTGTTGTCGCCCAGGCCCATGCCGTCGGTGCATCCGGCGCACAGGGCGATGACGTTCTTGAGGGCGGCGCACAGCTCGGTGCCCACGCGGTCATCGCTGGTGTACACGCGGAAGCGCTTGTTCATAAAGACGTGCTGGACCAGCTCGGCCACAGCCAGATCGTCGGCCGCAGCGACCAGACCCGTTGGGATATGGCGGCACACCTCCTCGGCGTGGGAGGGGCCGGACAGCACCACCACGGGGCAGTTCTTCGCGCCGACTTCGGCCTCGATGACCTGGCTTAGACGCAGAGAGGAGCCGCGTTCAATGCCCTTAGATACGGACACAATGACGGTGCCGGGGTCCAGCAGAGGGGCGATTTTGGCGGCGGTCTCACGCACGGCGAAGGAGGGAACGGCCGATACCACCATGCCGCAGCCCGCTACACAGGTGAGATCGGTGGTAAACTGCATGTTCTGGGGCAGCAGGACACCGGGCAGCGTTTTGCACTGGTGGGTCTCACGGAGGGTCTGGGTGGTGCCCTCGTTGTGGGACCAGAGGGTGACGTCGTTTCCGTTTTCCTGCAGCAGCAGCGCCAAGGCGGTGCCCCAGGCGCCGCTGCCCAGAACAGTGATTTTCATAAGGTTACCTCCTGATTGTAGAACGGGACGGTTATGGTTTCTTGTGCAGGGAGAATTTGTTCTCGGTTCCGGTGAGCAGCCGGTGGATGTTGCTCCGGTGCATATAGAGGATCAGGGCGCCGATAATGATAGACAGCGCCAGAATGATAGGCTCGTGGCTCACAAAAAACCAGGTGCCAACGGGGAAGGTGGCGCCGGCCCAGCAGGAGCCAAGGGACACATATTTGGTCAGGACGGCCAGCACCAGGAAGCCGCCCCAAACCAGCAG
>JAHHSC010000074.1 GCA_020025455.1 Lawsonibacter sp.
GGATTTGCTCATCGGCCAGCTCCACCATCTGGGGCCACTCGTCTCTCCCCGTCTCATCGTAGACACCAACCAGGTAATAGCCCGCCTTTCGCGCAGTCTCCCCCGCCTGGAACGAGTCCTCGTAGACCGCGCACTCCTCCGGCTTTGCCCCCATAGCGCGGGCAGCGGCATGGTACACATCAGGGGCGTGTTTGCCCACTCCCACACTCTCACAGGAGATGGTCCCCTCAAAGAGTTCCCGCACGCC
Organism: Lawsonibacter sp.; assembly: GCA_020025455.1. GTDB lineage: Bacteria > Bacillota > Clostridia > Oscillospirales > Oscillospiraceae > Lawsonibacter. The sequence continues at coordinate 248 of JAHHSC010000074.1, forward strand.
AAGCCGGGTCAGGCACAACTCCACAAGGCGGTTGATGGTCGCGGAGGCTACGTACATCTTTACCCCCTGCGCCTTAAGCTTTCTCAGGTAGTCCAGCACACCGGGCTTCAGCTCCACGTCGGTGCTGTAATGCCGCTCCATCATGCCATTGAGCTCGTCGGCTATCGACTGTGCGCTGCCCTCCAAATGGCACTGCTCCAGCAGGACGACGCCCGATTCCACCATCGTCATGTGGCGCAGGCGGCTCAGTACGTCGTAGGGAATGGGGTCCACTCCCCTGCCCCGGAGAAATTCTGTCCCAAGCCCGCGCCAGTATCCCATGGAGTCGGTCAGGGTGCCATCCATATCAAAAATCGCATACTTCTTATCCATAAATACCTCTGTTACTTCCCCTCAAAAAACGATTCAATTGCCTGCCGGTCCGCCTGTACAGAGCCTTGCACAAAGTCCGGCTTGCCGCCTCCTCTGCCATTCAGCGCACCGTTCATCTCCTTCGTAAGCACACGCAGATCCCCGCTCCGCTCGCCCATGGCGTACTTATAGCCTGTGCCCTCTTCTCCGGAGAAGCAGGCACAGCGGCCACCGCAGCTCTGGAGCACGCTGTCACACAGGCGGCGCAGGCTGTTGGCGTCCAGACCCGGCTCAAAGAGCAGCACATTGCCCGCACCGGCATACTGCTGGGCCAGCGCGGCGGCCTGCTGCTCCTGAAGGGCCATGATATTGGACTTGAGCGCAGCATTTTCCTCCAGCAGACGCTTCACGGCGGGGGCCGTCTCAAAGACCTTGGCAGACAGCATCTGGGAAATCTGGTGGTTCTGGTTCAGCGTCCCGGTCATATAGCGCAGGGCACGGCCGCCGCAGACCATCTCAATCCGGACGCCCTCCCGGAACTTCTGGACGGACAACAGCTTTACCAGCCCCACCTGGGCAGAGCTGCTCACATGGGTGCCGCAGCAGGCGCAGCAGTCCGCACCGGGAAAGTTGGTAATCCGGACCCGGCCGGTGAGTGCCTTCTTGCTGCGGTACTCCAGCACCGCCAGCTCCTCCGGCGTCGGGAACGTGATGACGATGGGGTGGTCCTCCCAGATATAGCGGTTGGCGGCCTGCTCCACCTGCCGGATCTCCTCCTCGGTGATCTCCGCGTTGAAGTCGATGGTGACAAGGTCCGTGCCCATGTGAAAGCCCACGTTGTCACAGTGGAAGCGGGCGCAGATCATGCCGGATACGATGTGCTCGCCGGAGTGCTGCTGCATATGGTCGAAACGGCGGTCCCAGTCGATGGTCCCCTCCACCTCAGCTCCCACGTCCAGCGGGCCGCTGCAGGTGTGGACGATGCGCCCCTCCTTCTCGTGAACCTCCAGTACCTTCACACTGCCCAGCACACCCTGGTCATAGGGCTGCCCGCCCCCCTCGGGATAAAAGGCAGTCTCGTTCAGGATGATGTCATAGCCCTTCCTGCCCGGCTGGCAGGACTCTACTCGGCCGGTAAAGGTCTTTAGATATGGATTTTCTTCGTATCGCTTTTCCATGGGGAACACCTCTCCTATCGTGTGCGTTGTTCAGAAGTATAGCATAGTTTGGGCAAAAAAGGAAGAGGACCGCGTGCTGCGGTCCTCTTTCTCCGTATTCAAGTGCATCTCATCCGATGCCGCCCATGACGGCCCCCAGCACCAGCACCAGCAGCGTCACGCCGCAGAACAGGTATTTGGCCGTGGGATAAAACCACTTGCCCACAGGCTTCTCGCAGGACAGATTCACGTTCTTCAGCACATAGTCCTTGCCGCACACCCAGAAAAACATCACGGCCGCCAACAGAGCGCCCAGGGGGCAGATATAGATGGAACACACATCCATCCACTGGCTCACGATGGGCGCGATTGCCAAACCAACCACAATGCCCAAAGCCCCTATGATGGCCACGGCCGTGGGGCGCTTCAGGTGAAATAGCTCCTGGAGGGTGGCCGCAGGGGCCTCGAACAGGTTGATGAGGGAGGTCAGAGCCGCAAAGGTCACCGCCAGGAAGAAAATGATGAGCAGCAGCCGGCCGCCGGGGATGTCCTTCAGTACGTTGGGCAGGAAAATAAACATCAGGCCGGGGCCGCTGTTATCCAGCTGCTGTCCGGCCACCGCCATCGCGGGGATAATGACCAGGGCGGCCAACAGGGCGGCCACCGTGTCGAAGATGGCAACCATTCGGGCGTCCGATGGAATGTTGGAGTCCTTGCTCAGGTACGAGCCATAGATCAGCGTTCCGTTTCCCGCAATCGACAGGGAGAAAAACGCCTGACCCAGCGCATACACCCAGACGAGGGGGTCCAGCAGCCCCTTGGGGTCCATCACGAAGATGTAGCGGTAGCCCTCCCGGGAGCCGGGCAAGGTGACCAGATAGACGGCCAGCCCCACAAACAGCACGAAAAACAGCGGGGTCATGATTTTGTTGGCCTTCTCGATGCCCTTGCCTATGCCAAAGGCCATGATCACAATGGTGATCACCATGCCGATCAGCTGCCAGCTGGTGTTCGCAGAGGCGGTGGCACCGAAGTGCGCGTCGAAGGCCGGCACATCCGTCAGACCGGTGAGCGAGCCGGTCACGGCGTCAGCCGTGTACTTGAAGATCCAGCCGGTAACCACGGAGTAGCCAATGGCCAGGGCCAGAGAGCCCAGCACAGGGATCAAACCCAGCAGCTTGCCGGGCCGGTCATCGCCCCAGCGCAGGCGGGTGGCCTCGCCGAAGGCGTGGATGGGACCGGAGCGGGTGGCACGGCCGAAGGCCATCTCGCCAATCACGCCGGTGGACCCGATGAGGGCCACAAAAATTAGGTAGGGAATCAGGAAGGTCGCCCCGCCGTACTTGGATACGCGGGTGGGGAACAGCCAAATATTGCCCATGCCGACTGCAGAGCCGATGCAGGCTAAAATGAAGCCCCACTTGGAGCCCCAGGAGTCCCGTTTGGTGCTGTGTGTCATAGCTCACACTCCTTATTTGATATGCGTTGAAGCAAGCATACCACAAAATACGCCAAATGCAAAGGGTCTGCGGATACTTTATTGCAGAAAAGCATAAAATTTTTTTCACCCCCTGTTTTCGGTCAAGCATCCCCCAATCGAGCGAATATCCTGCGGTCTTGCTTGCATTTCGGTCCATACTATTGTATGATAAGTTCATAATGCCTCTATAGACTTCTCTTTCAATAAGGCGGTGAACCTGCAATGAGTATGACAGCCATCCGTTCGGTGGACCCGCATAGTCCCGCCAGGCGTGCGGGGGTGCGCGTGGGCGAAACGCTGACCCACATCAATGGCCACCAGATCGTGGACGTGCTGGACTATAAATTCTACAGCTACGACACCAGCCTGGAGCTGACCCTCCGGGATGAGGACAACTCCCTCCGCCATGTCCGGGTACACAAGTACGAGGGCGAGGATCTTGGCCTGGAATTTGAGACTTATCTAATGGACCGGGCCCGCTCCTGCGCCAACAACTGCATCTTCTGCTTTGTGGATCAGATGCCCCCCGGTATGCGCGAAAGCCTCTACTTCAAGGACGACGATGCGCGCCTCTCCTTTCTTATGGGGAACTACCTGACGTTGACCAACCTCTCTCCCCGAGAGGTGCAGCGGATCATCGACCTGCGGATCTCCCCGATCAACGTGTCCGTCCACACCACCGACCCGGCTCTCCGCTGTGAAATGCTGAAAAACAGGCGGGCCGGTCAGGCCATCGACATTATGCGCCAATTCGCCCAGCATAATATTACGATGAACTGCCAGATCGTCTCCTGTCCAGGCATCAACGACGGGGACGCCCTGGACCGCACCCTCCGGGAGCTTTCAGAGCTCTACCCGGCGGTGAACAGTGTGGCCATTGTGCCTGTGGGTGTCACCAAGTTCCGGGAGGGGCTCTACCCCCTGCGGCCTTACACCCAAGAGGAGGCCGGGGCGGTCATTGACCGGGTGGAGGCCTTCGGTGCCATTTCCCTGAAGGAGCGGGGCACCGCTCTGGCCTGGTGCTCGGACGAGTTCTACCTGCTGGCCAAGCGCCCTCTGCCTGATAAGAGCTACTACGAGGACATGACGCAGCTGGAAAACGGCGTGGGTATGCTCCAGCTGCTGAAAAGCCAGGCGGAAATGGCCCTGGAGGACGCCGACCCTGAGCAGGAGGCTCCCCCCTTCTCCATCGCTACCGGCGTTTCCGCCGGTCCCCTGCTCACCCAGATCGCACAGGCCGCCATGAAGCGGTGCCCCAAGCTGCGCGGTCGGGTGTACCCCATCAAAAATAAGTTCTTCGGCGAGACCATCACCGTGTCCGGTCTGATCACCGGCTGCGACCTGGTGGAACAGCTGACTGGACAGGAGCTGGGGGAGCGTCTGCTCATCCCCTCCAATATGCTGCGCTCCGGTGAAAATGTATTTCTGGACGACATGACGCTGGACGAGGTCTCCAAGGCCTTGGGCGTCCCCATTACCCCGGTGGAGGCCGACAGCGGCTTCGATCTGATTGATGCCATTCTGGGCCTGGATGTGGAACTGCCCGGATATGCCCTGCCCCCCCAAGACGAATACTACCGTTATAATCCCGGTTGATTTACCGAAACTTGCTGAGAAAGGTTCTGATATCCTGTGAAACCCCTGGTTGCTATCGTGGGCCGTCCCAATGTGGGCAAGTCCATGCTCTTTAATAAGCTGTGCGGTCAGCGTCTGTCCATCGTGGAGGACACCCCCGGTGTCACCCGCGACCGTCTCTATGCCCAGTGTGAGTGGCGCAACCGCGTCTTTAACATCGTGGATACCGGCGGTATCGAGCCGGATACCGACAACCAGATTCTGTCCTTCATGCGTGAGCAGGCCGAGATCGCCATTCAGACCGCTACGGTCATCGTCTTTGTGTGTGACGTAAAGACCGGCATGACCTCCGCCGATCAGGACGTGGCCAATATGCTGCTCCGCTCCAAAAAGCCCGTTGTGCTGGCCATCAACAAGGCCGACCAGACCGGTCGTGAGAATCCCGACGTGTACGAGTTCTATAACCTGGGTCTGGGCGACCCCATCGCGGTCTCTGCCCTCCACGGTCACGGCACCGGCGACCTGCTGGACGCCTGCTTTGCCTACTTCCCCGAGGAGGACGAGGACGACGAGGAGGACGACGTGGTCAAGGTTGCCGTCATCGGCAAGCCCAACGTGGGCAAGTCCTCCCTCATCAACCGTATTCTGGGGCAGGAGCGCGTCATCGTCTCCAACGTGGCCGGAACCACCCGTGACGCGGTGGACTCCCGGTTTGATAACGAGAAGGGCAAGTACCTCTTCATCGACACCGCCGGTATGCGGAAAAAGTCCAAGGTGGACGACCGGATCGAGAAATTCTCCGTGCTCCGCGCCACCATGGCCATTGACCGCGCCGATGTGTGTCTCATTATGATCGACGCCAACGAGGGGGTCACCGAGCAGGACACCAAGGTGGCGGGTCTGGCCCACGAGGCCGGCAAGGCCTGCATCATCGTGGTCAACAAGTGGGACTCCATCGAGAAGGACGGAAAGACCATGGACCGGATGCGTCAGGAGATCATGCGTGACCTGAGCTATATGACCTATGCCCCCATTGTATTCATCTCCGCCATGACCGGCCAGCGTGTGGACCGCCTCTTTGACCTCATTAACTATGTGAACAACCAGGCCGCCACCCGCATCGCCACGGGTATGCTGAACTCCCTGCTGGCCGACGCCACCGCCCGGGTGCAGCCTCCTACGGACAAGGGCCGCCGCCTGAAGATCTACTATATGACCCAGGTTGGCGTTCGTCCTCCCCACTTTGTCTGCTTCTGCAACGATGCCCGACTGTTCCACTTCTCTTATCAGCGCTATTTGGAAAACCAAATCCGGTCCACCTTCGGCCTGGAGGGTACTCCTGTGAAGCTCACCGTCCGGCAGAAGGGTGACGAATAAAGGAGGGTCTCACCATGCCCAACACATATTCTGCTGTTTCCTCCACGCTCCTGCTGCCTTCTCTCATCAGGCCCCTGACCATTATCGCTGTGATCGCCTATTTCTGCGGCTGCTTCAACGGCGCCGTCATCGTCTCCAAATATATTCTGCGGGACGACGTGCGCAACCACGGCAGCGGAAACGCGGGTCTCACCAACTTCTTTCGCACCTTCGGCGGCCCGCTCACGGCGGTCGTGATCCTGTGCGATGTGTTGAAAGCGATCCTTGCCATCCTGCTTGGCCGGTTTATCATGGGTGGTGCCGTCTCAGGCGGCGGGGCTGAAACGCTGGCCACCTACTGGGCTGCCCTCTTCTGCCTGCTGGGTCATATGTTCCCCTG
>JAHHSC010000075.1 GCA_020025455.1 Lawsonibacter sp.
AAGCGTGAAGGCAAAAAAACAGCAACCCAAACTCCCGCACTAACCAAGTTAGTACCGCAGCCCATCGCGTTTTGAGATGGGCGGGTCAAGTTGAAAAACCAATGGGAGCCAATGCCTACGTTTTTCAACCAATAACCTTAATAGGAGGAATTTCCAAATGGAAAAAGCGATCATCGGCAAAAAGATCGGTATGACCCAGATCTTCGATGAAGCCGGCCACGTGGTGCCCGTCACCCTGATTCAGGCCGGCCCCTGCACCGTGGTGCAGAAGAAGACCACCGAGAAGGACGGCTATGAGTCCGTTCAGCTGGGTTACGAAACGGTTCCCGAGCGCAAGCTCACCAAGCCCGAGCTGGGTCACCAGAAGAAGGCTGGCCTGAGCGAGCTGAAGAAGGTGCTGAAGGAGTTCCGTCTGAACGACTGCTCCAAGTACAATGTCGGCGACGAGCTGAAGGCTGACGTCTTTGCCGCTGGCGACTATGTCGACGTTACCGGCATCAGCAAGGGCCACGGCTACCAGGGCGTTGTCAAGCGTTACGGCGCTGGCCGCACCCCCACCACCCACGGCGGCGGCCCTGTCCACCGTCACGCCGGTTCCATGGGCCCCATCGATCCCGCCCGCATCTTCAAGGGCAAGATCGGCGCCGGCCAGATGGGCGACGAGCAGGTCACCGTCCTCAACCTGGACGTTGTCAAGGTTGATGCCGAGCTGGGCCTGATTGCTGTTCGCGGTGCCATTCCCGGCCCCAAGGGCGGCGTCGTCTTTGTTAAGACCACTACCAAGAAGAACGCTGTTGCTCAGGGTGCTACCGCAATCAGCAAGAACCCTCAGAAGGCTTCTGCCCGCGTCAACCCCCAGAAGGCTTCCGCCCGCAACAAGTAAGGAAAGGAGAGATTGAGTCATGCCTAAAGCTAATGTGTTCAACATGGCCGGCCAGCAGGTCGGTGAGATCGAGCTCTCCGAGGCCGTTTTCGGGATCGAGCCCAACCAGGCTGTGGTCCACGAGGTGGTCAAGAACCACCTGGCCAACTGCCGTCAGGGTACTCAGAGTGCTCTGACCCGCGCCGAGGTTTCCGGCGGCGGTATCAAGCCCTGGCGCCAGAAGGGCACCGGTCGTGCCCGTCAGGGTTCCACCCGTGCTCCTCAGTGGACCCACGGTGGTATCGTGTTCGCTCCCAAGCCCCGCGATTACAGCTACACCCTCAACAAGAAGGTGAAGCGTCTGGCTCTGAAGTCCGCTCTGTCCGCCAAGGCCGCCGAGGGCGCTGTCCTGGTCGTGGACGAGCTGAAGCTGGAGTCCATCAAGACCAAGACCGTTAAGGATCTGATGAACAACGTCGGCGCCACCAAGTCCGTCTTTATCACCCCCGAGGTGAACGAGACCCTGGTGAAGTCCGCCCGCAACATCCCCGGCGTGATCACCACCACCGCCAAGATCCTGAGCGTGTACGACATTGTCAACGCCAAGCAGCTGGTCATCGATAAGGCCGCTCTGGCCATCATCGAGGAGGTGTTTGCGTAATGGCTACCACCGCTTATGATATCATCAAGCGCCCCGTCATCACCGAGCAGTCCATGGAGCAGACCGAGAACAAGTGCTACACCTTCGAGGTCGCCAAGGACGCCAACAAGATCGAGATCGCCAAGGCTGTCGAGGAGATCTTCGGTGTTAAGGTCGCCAAGGTCAACACCCTGAACATGCAGGGCAAGGCCAAGCGCATGGGCAACCGTCCCGCCGGCCGCCGCGCCAGCTGGAAGAAGGCTATGGTCACCCTGACCGCTGATTCCAAGACCATCGAGTTCTTCGAGGGTATGGTGTAAGGAGGAGAATGACAAATGGCTATCAAGACTTATAAGCCCACAACCCCCTCCCGCCGTCACATGACTGTGTCCGCCTTCGAGGGGATCGACAAGAAGGCCAAGCCTGAGCGCAGCCTGACCAAGGTGCTCAGCAAGAACGCCGGCCGCAACAGCTACGGCCGCATCACCGTCCGCCACCGCGGCGGCGGCAACAAGCAGAAGTACCGCATGATCGACTTCAAGCGCGATAAAGAGGGAACTGCTACCGTTATCAACCTGCAGTACGATCCCAACCGCAGCGCCAACATCGCTCTGCTGCAGTACGAGGATGGCGAGAAGCGCTACATCCTGGCTCCTGCCGGTCTGAAGGCTGGTCACATCATCATGACCGGTGCCAACGCCGACATCCTGCCCGGTAACTGCCTGCCCATCGCCAACATCCCCGTGGGCGAGGAGATCCACTGCATCGAGCTGTACCCCGGTAAGGGTGCTCAGCTGGTCCGTTCCGCCGGCGTCGCTGCTCAGCTGATGGCCAAGGAGAACGGCATGGCTCAGATCCGCCTGCCTTCCGGTGAGGTCCGCTACGTCCGCGAGGACTGCAAGGCCACCATCGGTCAGGTCGGTAACTCTGACTGGGCCAACATCCAGATCGGTAAGGCCGGCCGTAAGCGCCACATGGGTTGGCGTCCCACCGTTCGTGGTTCTGCCATGAACCCCTGTGACCACCCCCACGGCGGCGGCGAGGGCAAGTGCCCTGTGGGTCTGCCCAGCCCTGTTACCCCTTGGGGCAAGCCTGCTATGGGTTACAAGACTCGTAACAAGAAGAACCGTACCGAGAAGTTCATCGTGAAGCACCGCAACGTGAAGTAAGGAGGCAGTGAAAGATGAGCAGAAGCATTAAGAAAGGCCCCTTTTGCGCCCCTGAGCTGCTGAAGCGGGTCGATGAAATGAACGCTAAGAACGAGAAGAAGGTCCTGAAGACCTGGAGCCGTGCCTCCACCATCTTCCCCTCCTTCGTCGGTCACACCTTTGCCGTGCATGATGGCCGCAAGCACATGCCCGTCTATGTCACCGAGGACATGGTCGGCCACAAGCTGGGCGAGTTCGTGCCTACCCGCACCTTTAAGGGTCACGCGGGCAGCAAGACTGGTAAGTAAGGAGGAGAGAGAAACATGGAAGCTGTTGCAAACCTGAGATATCTGCGGATCTCTCCTCGTAAGGTTCAGATCGTTCTGGACCTGATCCGTGGCAAGGACGTCGGCACCGCTGCCGGCATCCTGATGCAGACTCCCAAGGCCGCTTCTGAGCCTGTCCTGAAGCTGCTGAAGAGCGCCGCTGCCAACGCGGAGAACAACCACCAGATGGACCCTGAGAAGCTGTACGTCAGCGCCTGCTACGCCAACCCCGGCCCCATCCTGAAGCGGATTCAGCCCCGGGCACATGGCCGCGCATTTCGCATCAACAAGCGCACTTCTCATGTCACCATCGTCGTGAGCGAGCGCTAAGGGAGGAGGAACAATTTATGGGACAGAAAGTTAATCCCCACGGTCTTCGCGTGGGTGTCATCAAGGATTGGGACTCCCGCTGGTATGCCCGCAACGAGCAGGTCGGCGATCTGCTGGTGCAGGACAAGGAGCTCCGCGACTACCTGAAAAAGACCCTCTACGGCGCTGGTATCCCCAAGATCGAGATCGAGCGGGACAACGCCAAGGTCCGCATCTACCTGCACTGCGCCCGTCCCGGCGTGGTCATCGGTAAGGGCGGCGAGGAGATCAAGAGCATCGAGGCTAAGCTGACCAAGATGGCCGGCAAGCCTGTGGACCTGAAGATCGTCGAGGTCCGCGACACCGATACCAACGCTCAGCTGGTTGCCGAGAACATTGCTCAGCAGCTGGAGAAGCGTATCGGCTTCCGCCGCGCCATGAAGAACGCCATGGGCCGCGCTATGCGCGCCGGCGCCAAGGGCATCAAGGTCAACTGCGGCGGCCGTCTGGGCGGCGCTGAGATCGCCCGTACCGAGCACTATCACGACGGTACCATCCCCCTGCAGACCCTGCGTGCCGACATCGACTACGGCTTCGCTGAGGCTGCCACCACCTACGGCCGCATCGGCGTGAAGGTGTGGATCTACAAGGGTGAGGTGCTGACTCAGGCTCTGCGTACCACCCCCCGCACTCTGGATACCAGCAAGCCCTACCAGGAGCGCCGTCCTCGCCGCGATCGCCGCGATGGCCGCAGCGCTAACCGTGGTGGTTTCAACCGCGGCAATCGTCCTGCCGGCCAGGGCTTCAACAACAATCGTGGTCCTCGGACCAACGCTCCTAAGGAAGGAGGCGCTCAGTAATGCTGCTGCCTAAGCGCGTCAAATATCGCCGCGTTCACCGCGGTCGTCTGAAGGGCAAGGCCATGCGTGGCAACACCGTGACTTACGGTGATTTCGGTCTGATGGCCACTGAGCCCTGCTGGGTCACCAGCAACCAGATCGAGGCTGCTCGTATCGCTATGACCCGTTACACCAAGCGTGGCGGTAAGGTCTGGATCAAGATCTTCCCCGACAAGCCTGTTACCGAGAAGCCCGCTGAGACCCGAATGGGTTCCGGTAAGGGCTCCCCCGAGTACTGGGTGGCCGTGGTCAAGCCCGGCCGTGTGATGTTCGAAATTGCTGGCGTCTCGGAAGAGGTCGCCCGCGAGGCTCTGCGTCTGGCCAGCCACAAGCTGTCCTGCAAGAGCAAGATCGTGAAGCGTGAGGAATCCGTGGAAGGTGGTGAAGCGTAATGAAGGCTAATGAAGTTCGCAAGATGTCCGGCGCCGAGCTGGAGACCAAGCTGCAGGAGCTGAAGAAGGACCTGTTCAATCTGCGCCTCCAGCACGCCACCAACCAGCTGGATAACCCCATCCGGATCGCCGAGGTCAAGAAGGACATCGCCCGGGTCAAGACCATCATCCGCGAGCAGCAGCTCGCCGGCCGCTAAGAGGAGGACTAGACAATGGAAAACAGAACTTCTTCTCGTAAGACCAGAGTCGGCCTGGTGGTCTCCGACAAGATGGATAAGACCGTCGTGGTCGCCATCGCAGACCGTGTGGCCCATCCTCTGTATAAGAAGATCGTGAAGAGAACCTATAAGCTGAAGGCTCACGATGAGCTCAACCAGTGTGGCGTGGGCGACCGCGTCCGCGTCATGGAGACCCGCCCCCTGTCCAAGGACAAGCGCTGGCGCGTCGTTGAGATCATCGAGAAGGCGAAGTAAGGAGGTGTCGGTATGATTCAGCAGGAAAGCTATCTGAAGGTCGCCGACAACACCGGCGCCAAGGAGATCAAGACCATCCGCGTTCTGGGTGGTTCCAGCCGCAAGTTCGGCAACATCGGCGATGTGGTCGTGGCTTCCGTCCGCAAGGCTGCCCCCGGCGGCTCTGTGAAGAAGGGCGAGGTCGTCCGCGCTGTCATCGTCCGCACCAACCGCGGTGTCCGTCGTGCTGACGGCTCCTATGTCCGGTTCGACGATAACGCCGCTGTCCTCATCAAGGAGGACCACAACCCCCGCGGCACCCGTATCTTTGGGCCTGTTGCCCGTGAGCTGCGCGACAAGGATTACATGAAGATCCTGTCCCTGGCTCCCGAAGTGCTGTAAGGGAGGTCACTGATATGAACAAAATGAGCATCAAGAAGGACGACCTGGTCGTCGTTCTGTCCGGTAAGGACAAGGGCAAGCAGGGCAAGGTCCTGGAGACCATGCCCAAGGATGGCAAGGTCATTGTTGAGGGCATCAACATGGTCGCCCGCCACACCAAGCCCCGTCAGCAGGGCCAGGAGGGCGGCATCATCCACAAGGAGGCCCCCCTGTACGCCTGCAAGGTGCAGCGCGTCTGCCCCAAGTGCAACAAGCCCACTCGGCCCGCTCACAAGATCCTGGCCGATGGTAAGAAAGTCTGCGTCTGCAAGAAGTGCGGCGCTGAAATCTGAGAGAGGAGGAGTGAATCGAAATGGCTAACACCCCTAACCTGAAGAAACTGTATCAGGACGAAGTCGCTCCTGCTCTGATGCAGAAGTTCGGCTACAAGTCCACCATGCAGATCCCCCGCCTGGAGAAGATCGTCATCAATGTCGGCTGCGCCGAGGCCAAGGAGAACGCCAAGGTCCTGGACGCCGTTGTCAACGACCTGACCACCATCACCGGTCAGAAGGCTGTCATCACCAAGGCCAAGAAGTCCGTGGCTAACTTTAAGCTCCGTGAGGGCATGCCCATCGGCGCTAAGGTCACCCTGCGCGGCAACAAGATGTGGGAGTTCCTGGATCGTCTGTTCAACGTGGCTCTGCCCCGTGTTCGTGACTTCCGCGGCATTTCCGCCGACTCCTTTGATGGCCGCGGCAACTATGCCCTGGGCATCAAGGAGCAGCTGATCTTCCCCGAGATCGAGTACGACAAGATCGACAAGATCCGCGGCATGGACATTGTTATGTGCACCACCGCTCAGACCGATGAGGAAGCCCGCGAGCTGCTGAAGCTGGTTGGCGCTCCCTTTGTGGGCCGCTAAGGAGGATAATAATGGCTAAGAAATCTATGATCCTGAAGCAGCAGGCTGAGCCTAAGTTCTCCAGCCGCCGCTACAACCGCTGCAAGATCTGCGGCCGTCCCCACGCCTACCTGCGCAACTACGGCATCTGCCGTATCTGCTTCCGCGAGCTGGCTTACAAGGGCCAGATCCCCGGCGTGAAGAAGGCCTCCTGGTAATTTGAGTTGCTCCGT
>JAHHSC010000076.1 GCA_020025455.1 Lawsonibacter sp.
GGGGGGAGGGAGGACTTTCCGTTGACAGGACTACATTCTGAATGATAAGATAAATCACAATCCGAGGGGATCATCTGCTGAATGGTCCTTGCTTGGCGGGACAGGGTCCACAAAATCGGGGTCCATGGCCGCCTAAACACCAAGAAAACAGGAATTTGAAAGAGAGGGATCGTTATGAGAAAAATCATGACAAGTTTGCCGGCGCGGCTGTTGCTGGCGATTATTGCGGGCATTGCCCTGGGTCTGGTGCTGCCCGGCGAAGGCTTCGGCCTTTCGGTCATGCAGGTAATTGTAACCCTGCGCTACATTATGGGGCAGCTGATTACCTTCTGTGTGCCGCTAATTATTATCGGCTTTATCGCGCCTTCGATTACCAAACTGGGTGGTCATGCAACCCGGATTCTTCTGGTTGCCGTGCTGCTGGCCTATACGTCCAGTGCGCTGGCTGCGCTGGTGTCCATGGCTGCCGGCTTTGGCATTATCCCGCACCTGAATATTGCAAACGCAGTGGACAGTCTGCGTAAGCTGCCGGAGGTTGCGTTCCAGCTGGATATCCCTGCGCTGATGCCGGTGATGAGCGCGCTTGTATTCAGCATCCTGATCGGTCTGGCCGCTGTATGGACCAAAGCAAAGCTGATCAGCAACCTGCTGCAGGAGTTCCAGAACATTGTGCTGGATATCGTGAAAAAAATTATTATTCCGGTGCTGCCCTTCTTTATTGCCACTACGTTCTGCGGCTTGGCCTGGGAGGGCACCATCACCCGTCAGCTGCCCATCTTCCTGATCGTCATTTTGATCGTGATGGTGGGGCACTATATCTGGATCGCTCTGCTGTACGGTGTGGCGGGTGCCTATGCGGGCAAAAATCCGTGGGAGGTTTTGCGCCATTACGGCCCTGCCTATCTGACCGCTGTGGGCACCATGTCCAGCGCAGCTACTTTGGCCGTGGCGCTGGACTGCGCCGGAAAGAGCAAAAATCTGCGCAAGGACATGGTCAGCTTTGGTATTCCCCTGTTTGCCAATATCCACCTGTGCGGCTCGGTGCTCACCGAAGTGTTTTTCGTGATGACGGTGTCCCAGGTGCTGTATGGCAAACTGCCCAGTCTGGGCAGCATGGTCCTGTTCTGCCTGCTTCTGGGCGTTTTTGCCATCGGTGCCCCCGGTGTACCCGGTGGTACGGTGATGGCATCTCTGGGCCTTATTATGAGTGTTTTGAATTTCGGCGCGGACGGCACCGCCCTGATGCTGGCCGTGTTCGCCCTGCAAGACAGCTTTGGAACCGCCTGCAACGTTACCAGTGATGGAGCGCTGACCCTGATGCTGACCGGATATGCCGAAAAGCATCATATGAACGAGCAGGAGATCAAGTTAGAGCTGTAAGTGGAACCGCCTGCGGCCAAGGGCGCGCATCGGGCGGCACGCCGTTTCTCAGCCGTTTCTCTGGTTTGGCATATCCCATGCCTTGTGGTCGGTGTGGAGCAGCGCCTCTGCCTTCTCGCCGAGGGGTGCGCCCAAAAACTCCTGATATAGGGTCTGGATTTCCGGGTTTTCGTGGGAAAAGCGCAGCTCATTCTTCTGATCCAGCTGATAGAGCCGCTCCCCACGGACCCCGTAGAGCTCCTCGTCCTCCACAGAGATGGGCTGACCGCCTCCGCCCACACATCCGCCGGGGCAGGCCATAACCTCCACAAAGTCGTAGTGGACCTTGCCGGCCTTCAGCTGTTCCACCAGCTTTCTGGCGTTGCCCAGTCCGCTGACCACGGCGCAGCGCACCGGGGTCCCTGCGATCTCATAGGTGGCCTCCCGCAGACCGGGGCCGGTGCGGACCTCCGTAAAGGCGTCCGGGTCTGGGTTTTCTCCCGTGAGCGCAAACACCGCCGTACGCAGGGCAGCCTCCATCACGCCGCCAGTGGTGCCGAAAATGGCACCTGCGCCGGAGTGGACTCCCATGGGGGAGTCGGGCCGCTCCTCGTCGATGGTGCGGGGGTCCAGGTGGTCGGCCCGGATCATCCGCACCAGCTCCCGGGTGGTGAGGGACAAATCCACGTCGGGGCCGTTTTCGGTCCGCATGGTGGGCAGCTCACACTCGCTCTTCTTGGCCACACAGGGCATGATGGACACGCAGAAGATCTTCTTGGGGTCCACGCCCAGCTTCTGGGCAAACCAGCTCTTGGTCACGCTGCCGAACATCTGCTGGGGGGACTTGGCGGTGGACAGCTGGCCGGTCAGCTCCGGGAACTGCCCCTTCAGGAACCGTACCCAGGCGGGGCAGCAGCTGGTAAACATGGGCCAGCGCTCCAGCCCGCCGGACCGGAACCGATGCAGAAACTCGTTGGCCTCCTCCATAATGGTCAGGTCGGCGGAGAAGTTGGTGTCGAATACATAGTCGAAGCCAAGCCGCCGCAGGGTGGCGGTCATGCGCTCCATGGTGGCCTCCTCACGGGTAAGCCCCAGGCTCTCGCCCCAGGCAGTGCGCACAGCGGGAGCAACCTGGACCACGGTGATCTTGTCCGGGTCGGCCAGGGCAGCAAAGACCTTGCTGGTGTCGTCCCGCTCTCGCAGTCCACCCACGGGGCAGTGGGTGATGCACTGACCGCACAAGGTACAGTCGGAGTCCTTGATGACCCGGTTCTCAGATACGTCCACGGTGGTCCGCCCGCCGGTACCGGCCACGTCCCAGATGTGCAGGGTCTGGACCTTGTCGCAGATCTGGATGCAGCGCATACACTTGATGCACTTGTTGTAGTCGTGGTACAGGGGGAAGGTGGTGGTCCACTTGCCCCGCAGTCCCTTGGGCAGCTGGCGCTCGTAGGGCAGGTCAATAATACCCAAATCGTTGGCGATGGTCTGGAGCTGGCAGTTTCCGCTGCGCACACAGGTGGCGCAGGTGCAGTCGTGCTGGGACAGGATCAGCTCCACATTGACCCTTCGTGTGTTTCTGGCTCTGGGGGAGTTGGTGTGGACCACCATCCCCTCCTTCACCGCCGTGTTGCAGGCGGTGACCATGGCTCGCTCGCCCTCCACCTCCACACAGCACACACGGCAGGCGGCGATCTCGTTGATGTCCTTCAGATAGCACAGATGCGGAATATGGATGCCAGCGGAGCGGCCGGCCTCCAGGATGGTGGCCCCATCCGGCATCTGTACCGGCTTCCCGTCAATTACAAGGTTTACCATTCTGCGTTCCTCCCTCCCTTAAAACTGCCGTAGCCGAAGTGGTCGCAGCGCAGACAGCGGCTGGCCTCCTGATCGGCCTCCTCGAAGCTCATCCCCTCCTTGACCAGGGAAAAGTCCCCCTTGCAGTTCTTGGAGATACACGCTTTCAGGTTCACGCGTCCGCAGGGGGGCGCGTTGGTCAGGTGTGCAGGGGGCACCTCCACGTCACAGCTGATCTTATGGTCATAGCCCAGGAAGGTGTCGATGTTGGCGGCAACCACCTTTCCGGCCGCTACCGCGCGGATGACGGTGGCCGGGCCGGAAACCGCGTCGCCGCCGGCAAACACATTGCTGACGCCGGGCACCGCGCCGGATCGGTCTGCCTGGATGGCACCCCGGCTGGTGGTCACACCCACCGACTCAAAGGGCTGGGACACAATGGCCTGGCCGATGGCTACAATCACATAGTCGCAGGGGATGCGGAACTTCTTCTGCCCGGTGCTCACGGGCTTGGGCCGTCCGTCGCGGCCGTAAGGGCCGATCATCTGGGGCGCGGTCCACAGGGCGCACACCTTGCCCTCCGCGTCGGCCTCGATGTGGTCAGGGGCCTGGAGGGGCAGAATCTGGCAGCCTTCGGCGGTGGCCTCCTCGATCTCCTCTGCCAGGGCGGTCATATCCTCCACCCGGCGGCGGTAGACACAGGTGACACGCTCAGCGCCCAGACGCACGGCGGTGCGGGTGGCGTCCATCGACACGTTGCCGCCGCCGATGACGCAGACGTTCTTTCCGGTAAAATCGGGCACGTTGCCCTCCCCGATGCCGCGGAGCAGCTCAACGGCGGAGATGACGTTGGTGGCGTCCTCTCCCTCCAGCCCCAGCTTCTTGTCGGCATGGGCACCGATGGAAATATAGACCGCATCAAAGCTGCTCTGGATGTCCTCCATGGAGAGATCCTTGCCGATGGACACACCCAGGTGCGTCTTAATGCCGGTGGACAGGATGTGGTTAATGTCCCGCTCCAGCACGTCACGGGGCAGGCGGTACTCGGGGATGCCGTAGCGGAGCATCCCGCCCAGCTCGGGGCGCTGCTCATATACCGTGACCTGATGGCCCATGAGGGACAGGTAGTAGGCAGCGGTCAGACCGCCTGGGCCGCCGCCGATGACCGCCACCCGCTTGCCGGTGGACTGGGCGGCTGCGGGGGCCTTCTCGTCCTTGGCGTGGTCCACGGCGTACCGCTTCAGCCCACAGATGTTTACCGCATCGTCCACCATACGGCGGCGGCACTGGTTCTCACAGGGGTGCTCACACACATAGGCGCAGGCGGCGGGGAAGGGGTTGTCCTTGCGGATCAGCCGCACCGCCTCGTCGTAGCGGCCCTCCCGGATGAGGGCGATGTAACCGGGGATATCCACGTGGGCCGGGCAGGTGGACACACAGGGCACGGGATGGCTCAGCCCGCAGATGCAGCGGCCGTGGAGAATGTGCTCCTCATAGTCCTCTCGGAACCCCCGAACCCCCTTTAGCACCATGTGGGCAGCCTCATAGCCGATGGCACAGTCCGCCGAGTCGGCAATGACCTGGGCGGTATGTTCGATGAGGTCGATGGTCTCCAGGGTAGCGGTGCGGTCCAGCACCTGCTCGATGAGCACGGCCAGCTGGTTTAGTCCCACGCGGCAGGGCACGCACTTGCCGCAGGTCTGGGCATGGCACAGGCGCAGGAAGTTCAGCGACATGTCCACCGGGCACAGACCCGGCTGGCTGGCGCTGATCCGCCGGTCCATGTCCGCATGCAGTCCGGACAGGACGGTTTGAGCCCTGTCCGGGGTTTCAATGGATAAACGGCTCAATATGCTCTCCTCCTCAATTAAACTTCCGGCATTTGATCCAGACCGGGCACCTCCCCCGTCTCCTTTTGGTCATACCGCCGGTTTTTGTCAAATAATATAGGTGTAACTTACCACATTGTACCAAGGTTGTCAACGAAGCGCTTCCCCGTTTTCCGCCCTTCTCCGCAAATTCGATGCCTTAACGGGCAAAAAATCCCGTTTGACCCTTGCCACACCGGCCAAACAAGTCTATAATAAGGAAGAATCTGAACTTTTTCGGACATTCTACTGCGGGCGCGCCTGTTTGCCGCCCAAATCTATCAGGATATGGAGTGGATCAATCATGGAACGCACCACCATCGCCGCCATTTTTGCCGATCAAGAGGCCCTTGGCGGTCAGACGGTCACGGTCTGCGGCTGGGCCCGTACCATCCGAGACATGAAGACCTTTGGCTTTATTGAGCTCAACGACGGCTCCTGCTTCAAGAACCTGCAGGTCGTCATGGACGCCAATGTGCTGGACAACTTTAAGGAGATCGCCTCTCAGAACGTAGGCGCCGCCCTGATCGTCACCGGTCAGGTGGTCCTCACCCCCGAGGCCAAGCAGCCCCTGGAGGTCAAGGCCTCCAAGATCGTGGTGGAGGGTCCCTCCGCCCCCGACTACCCCCTGCAAAAGAAGCGCCACAGCGTAGAATTTCTGCGCACCATCCAGCACCTGCGCCCCAGAACCAATCTGTTCTCCGCTGCCTTCCGTGTGCGCTCCGTGGCCGCTCATGCCATCCACTGCTTCTTCCAGGACCGGGGCTTTGTCTACGTCAACACCCCCATCATCACCGGCAGCGACTGTGAGGGCGCCGGCGAGATGTTCCAGGTGACCACCCTGGATATGAACAACCTCCCCCGCACCGAGGACGGCCAGGTGGACTACACCAAGGACTTCTTCGGCAAGAAAACCAGCCTGACCGTGTCCGGCCAGCTCAACTGCGAGAACTTCGCCATGGCGTTTGGCAACGTGTACACCTTTGGCCCCACCTTCCGGGCTGAAAACTCCAACACCGCCCGCCACGCCGCCGAGTTCTGGATGGTAGAGCCCGAGATGGCATTCGCCGATCTGAACGACTATATGGACTGCGCTGAGGACATGATTAAGTATATCATCCGCTTTGTCATGGAGCGCTGCCCCGACGAGATCAACTTCTTCAACTCCTTTGTGGACAAGGGCCTGAAGGCACGTCTGGAGCACGTTGCCGGCTCTGACTTCGGCCGCGTTAGCTACACCGAGGCCGTGGAGATCCTGAAGGAGCACAACGACGCCTTCGACTATAAGGTCGAGTGGGGCGTGGACCTGCAGACCGAGCACGAGCGCTACCTGACCGAGCAGGTCTTTAAGCGCCCCGTTTTCGTCACCGACTACCCCCAGGCCATCAAGGCGTTCTATATGCGCCAGAACGACGACGGCAAGACCGTCGCCGCCGCCGACTGCCTGGTGCCCGGCATCGGCGAGATCATCGGCGGCTCCCAGCGTGAGGAGCGCATCGACGTGCTGGA
>JAHHSC010000077.1 GCA_020025455.1 Lawsonibacter sp.
TTTCATGCCTGCGGCTACGTCTCATTTTGTTGGATCATAAACCTTCAAAAGTGATACAAGGAATACAATACAAAGGATAAGGGCGATCAATCCACCCAAAAGGTAATTGGCACACTGCATCATACACTGAAACGCCACAACAAACAGTAAAATTCGCACATATAGCTTATTTCGCGCTGCGGGCTCGGTGCGGAACCATATGTTTGCAAGCAGCAACACCATAAATACACCGGAAACAGCGGCCATAATGAATTTGAATGTATTGACTTGCCCGGGGTTCACACAGAAAATTGCCATTTGTGCAGCACAAGAAGCGGTCAAACATACCGCATTGCTTTTGCTCAAAACAGTTTGCAGCCCTTTTTGCTCGATATGTTCCTTTGCAAACTGCATCCGTTCCCTGCTGTTGTTCAACAAAAGATTTGTGTCTATGTGCAAGAGCTCTGCAAGCTGCAATAGATTTTGGGTGGATGGCTCCGCCTGTCCGGTTTCCCACTTGGAAACCGCTTGTCTGCTCACCCCTAATTGATTGGCTACGAACTCTTGAGAAACCCCTTGTTTCTCTCTGGCTTTTTTAATATGATCGGATAATGCCATAGAAAGCGCCTCCTTACGTGCCTTTACTATACCAAATTTCGTTGCATATCGCCACCAACTAGGACGCAACTTTCGGTTGCCTCGCATTTTTTCGGGGAAAATCGGCCGTGTTGGGAGAGAGCGTAGGGAACAATCTGGGTCACGGCTGACCGATAAGAGAGGAGCACTCAAAGGGGTCGGGACGTTAAGCACAAAATAAATCACCCACCCTGCATCAAACAGGGTGGGTGATTTTGTGCATGGGTTTGCGGAAATAGGTTCAGGAATCACGATGTTGTTCGGCGGGTGAGCGGGAAATGCTGCGCCGCGGTCCGATTCCTTAGTTGAACTTCTGATCGTTCTTCTGGGGGTTGAGAATGGTGATGCGGCCCTCCTGATGAGGGGCAATCTTGCCCAGCTCCTTGATGTACTCGCTGACGACGGTACGGTAGTAGTCGTTGGTGCGGTAGACCAGCTTGCAGCCGGGCAGGTCCTGGGCGGCTGTCTCGTGGTTGCCGTTGTCGTCATTGGGGTTGAGGACGTTGAACATCGTGTAGCCATCGCCGCCGCCGCACATGAAGTCGTTGCAGGCCAGGGTGTACCACTTCTCCAGATCCAGCGCGGAGCCATCGGCCATGGTCACGGAAACCAGCCGTTCCCCGGCGGGTTTGGAACCGTCAAAGGTATAGCTCAGGCCGGAGACCTGGGGGAACTTGCCGTTGGTCGCGGGATAGCCGGCCACGCCGTTCTCCAGAGCGTCCCACACGGTCTGACCGGTGACCTCCACCAGGGTGACCTTGTTGTCGAAGGGGAGCATGGCGAAGATATCGCCCACGGTCACATCCCCGGCGTTGAGGCCGGCCCGGATGCCGCCGCCGTTCTGGATGGCAATATCGGCATTGCAGTGGGACCGCAGGGCATCCGCGGACAGGTTGCCCAGAGGGCTCTCCTGGGTGCGGACCAGGGGGCTGGACCAGGGAATGTCCTCGGCGCTCTGGCCGATGACGACTTCCATCTGGGCGTCCAGGTCGGCCTGATAGCCAGCCAGGATCTCCTTGATCTCGGCCTTTTCCGGCACGGCGGAGGAGAGGACGATCTGGTTAAAGGTGTAGCCGATGACCTGGCCGTCCTTCAGGTTCAGGTTGGTCTGGTTCACACAGGTGCCCACGCCGCCGGGATTGACCACCACGGTGCCCTCGATATTCAGCGGACGACCGAAGGTGTCGTTGCCGCCGCCGACCTCCATGTCGACGCCCTTCAGCTTGGTGGGAACCTCGTTGTTGTGGCTGTGGAGGTGGGCCAGAAGGATGACGGCGTCAGCCTCGGCGTTGGCCTTGGCCAGCACGCGGTCGCCGACCTCCCACTGGTCGTGGAATTCGATGTCCTGGGTGTTGGTGTAGTGGGTGGTGGCCTTGGAGCCGTCATCGGTCAGGCCGACAATGGCCACCTTCACGCCGTCCAGCTCCTTGATGATATAGGGGTCAAACTGCTCGGGGTAGGAGCCGTCCTTCCAATAGGTGTTGGCGGAGAGCATGGCGTAGTCGGCACGGTCCGCCAGGGACAGCAGATTATCAAAGGAGTAGTCGAAGTCGTGGTTGCCAAGGGCCACAGCGTCGTAGCCCTGGGCGTTCATCACGTCCACACTGGATTTGCCCAGGGAGATGTTGGCCAGGTCGGTGTTGTAGGGGGAGTCGCCGGCGTCAATCACCAGGGTGTTGGGGTTGCGCTTGCGGATCTCGTCGAAGATGTAGCCGGCCTTAGCGGAGCCGCCCACCTCGATCTTGGACCCGGAGGGGGTGTAGGGGACCATGTTGCCGTGGATGTCGGAGGTGGACATGGTGGTGAGGATGGTGAGATCACGGGTAGCGGTATCCAGCAGGTAAGCGGCCTCGCCGCGCGTGATGACCGCATCGGTGAGCTCCAGGTCAGCGGGGAGCAGGCCGTCGGCCTTGCCCTGGGCCAGGAAGTCCATCTTCTTGTCGGCACCGTAGACCGCCTTCATAACGGACAGGGCAAACTGGGCGCGGGTCACTTCCTGCTCGGGCTGGAAGGAGCCGTCAGCCTCAGGAGCCATGAGCCGGGCCTCCAGCACGGTGTTGGCAACGGTCTCAGCCCAGGTGCCGACCGCGTCGGGGGCGGCGGGCATGAGGACGGCATCCAGATTGGCCACAGTGGTGTCGGTGGAGTAGAACTGCTTGACGATGGGGGCCTCTCCCTCAGCGGGAGCGGGAGCCTCCACGGAGTAAACGGGGGCCAGGTAGAAGGCGTTATAGAGCAGCGCGGCGGCGGCAGACCGGGTCAGGGGAGCCGCGGGGCGGAAGGTACCGTCTCCGACGCCGTGAATGACATCCCGGTCGGCCAGCGACCGGATGCTGGACTCATAGGGGACGCCCTCCACATCGCTGACGCTGCCAGCCAGTACGGTGGGGGAGGCGAGGGAGAGGCAGAGGCAGAGGAGCAGGGCGAGAAGTTTCTTCGGGTGTTTGCGCATACATGACATCCTTTCCATTGCTTTAATAGGGGATTGGGATTGAATTATACCATAATTTCCCGCTGTTTGGTACAGGAGTGTGTAAAAAAATGGTAAAATCTTCCCCTTGGTTTTGTAAGGAAGCTGGGTACCTAAGGAACGATCCATCGTGCGTTTCCGGCACGGCGGAAGGAGGCGGTGACGCAGCATCGGACCTGAACCATGGCCGGCGGGAGAGGCAGCGCTCGGTTTGCCGGGTGGATTTACCGCAGACCCCGCTCGCTTAAAATAGCAGCCACCCGGTCGGGGAAGTTGGAGATGATGCCGTCCACCTCCAGGTCGATCATACGGTTGATGTCCTCCGCTTCGTTGACCGTCCAGGCGTTGAGCTGGACACCGTGGGCCTTCAGATTGGCGGTCTCCCGGTCGGTGAGCATATAGAACTGGGGATGGTAGGCCTCCACAGCATGGGAGGAGACATACTGGCCGGGGTCCAGAATCCAGGTCTCGGAGAGAAAGCCGCAGGGCAGCTCGGGGGCCAGCTCCTTCATCCGAAGGATGGAGTTGTGGTTAAAGGAGGAGATGATGACCCGATCCTCCATGTGGTACGCTCGGATGAGACCGCAGACCGCCTGCTCAATGCCGGGGTACTCGCACACGCCGGTTTTCAGCTCGATGTTGGAGCGGATGTCCCGGTTTTGGACCAGCTCGAAGTACTCCCGCAAGGTGGGGATGCGCTGGAAGCCGACCTGTCCGGCGTACTGGTAGGAAAAATCGGCCTTGCACAGCTCGTCATAGGTCATGTCCTTGACCCAGCCGGTGCGGTCAGAGGTGCGGTCGATGGTCTCGTCATGGATGATGACAAGCTCTCCGTCACGGGTCAGGTGGACGTCGAACTCGATGCCTTCGCAGCCAACCTCCAGGGCCTTCTCAAAGGCCAGCATGGTATTTTCAGGGTACTTGCCGCTGAAGCCGCGGTGGCCGTAATTTCTGCACTTCATAGGGATTCTCCTTTATATCTGATGGACTACGCGCCATGGATGTGGACGCCTTGACACGGTTTGTCGAGATCCAGTATAATATTTTTTATCACGGATTGCAATTGATTGGAGATCAATATGACAACGATACAAGGTGAATCGAAGCTTACCTTCTTTGAGGCCGCCAGCATCATCGTGGGTCACGGTGTGGGCTCTGGCATCCTGTCTGTTCCCTATCTGGCCTCCCGCAACAGCTTGAGAGAAATTTTGCTCATCATCGGCTTCTGCTACCTTTTTAATGTGGTTATGCACCTTATTATTGCGGAGCTCTCTTATAATAATGGCGGCGCGCAGTTTATTACCTGTCTGGATGCGGAGCTGTTCTCCGGCAGAATCAAAAAGGTGCTCACCTGGGCGTCCTTTCTTACCCTGGGTCTGTCAGTGATCGTCAACGTCAGCGCCTTTCTGACCGGTGCGGCGGCGGTGTTCCGCTCCTGGTTCGGCCTAAGCGATGTGGCAGGTATGCTCATCTTCTACGCGTTGGGCGCGGGTGTGGTGTTCGTGGGGATGAAGCTGGTGGGAATCTGCGAAAAGCTGGCGGTGGGCTCTATGATCCTGGTGGTGGGCGTGCTGTGCGCGGCAACCCTTCGCTCTGACATGAGCCCCCTGCCCACGGGCTGGCACGGCATCCATAACGCCCTGGCTCTTTTCAGCATGGTGTCCTTCTCCCTGTCCGCCGTCATGTCCACGCCCCAGGTGGTCAAGGGGTTGGAGGGGGATGTGAAGCGCATCCGCACCGCCATTTTCAGCGGCCTGGGTGTCAATGCGGGGCTCATTCTGCTCATTACCCTCATCACCCTGCTGGGAGCGGGGGAGGGGATCTCCCAGGATGGCGCGCTGGTGGATCTGGCGGCGCACTTGGGCGGCTGGGTCAGCGTGGTAGGCTATATCTTTACGCTGCTGGCGCTGGCGACCTCCTTCTGGGCCAACACGCTGAACCTGCGGGATATCGTCCACGAGCAGACCCACTGGGGCGTTCGAATGAGCTGGCTGGCCGCCTCGCTGCCCTGTCTGGTCATCGCCCTCTTTGGAAGTGCCACGTTTGTGGGCTTCACCCGGTTTGCCAGCATCATCCAGGTGGTCACCGGCGTGGGCATCATCGTGGCCTATGCCCTGTCCCGAAAGCGAATGGGAACGGCGGAGCTGGTGGGGCCCTTCGGCACGACGCCCTTCCAGCTTATGGTAGTGGTCGGTACCCTTTTGGCCAGCGTGGGTGCCATGTTGCCCGTGAAGTGAGACGGAAATCCAATCGCCCATATCTGATAGAACGGTTCCGCCATCCCACGGTTCATTTTTGGATCGGAGCGCCGGGATCGTCAGATTGCACCTGAACCAGCCGTCCTAGTACAATATACCGGGCATGGTCGAATTCATAGGAACAGGTGGAGAGCGTAACCCAGCGGTCATCCTCCCTCGGCTCTGTATTTGAAGTGAAGTCGGAGAGTGCCTTGGCCTCCATGACCTGCTTGACTGCATTTTCCCCGGTGTCCGGCACATGGTAGAAGTGGGAATCGGACCGGACGACGCACCCGGCGGTCACTTCGAGCTTATAGCACTGGTTGGGGAGAAAGAGCCACATGACAGGGTGCGCCTCGTAGTAGTCCTGCTGGCAGTAGTTCTTCAAGGAGCCAAACATATTGCCGCTTCGCATATTGTGTCCATAGATGATGGTATTCCGGTCGGAAAAATCAGAGGCGCTGCGGTAATCCACGAACAGAGACCCGTTCACATTTTTAGTCTTGTCTGGGAGACGCCCCAGATAGTAGTGGTTGTCTTTGGCTTGCAGGAGCGGGTAGTTGATGGGAGTATCTTGACTATATAACCAGCCCACAATATCGGGGTTATCCGCCAGCAGCGATTCAAAATCCACTGTAATAGGGGGGAGCTCCTTAGGAGCTGCCGGCACGGCGGGGGCAGACACCGACGGTTCAGGCATTTGTGTGACATGCGCAACCGCCTCTTGCGCCAGACGTTCATTTGCCTTTCTGCTTGTGTGAGTTTCCAGAACATAGGCCCCAATGCGGACAGCCGAACATAACACGAGTGCTGCCCCCAAAAGTCCGAGGCATGGCCGCGTCCATTTTTTTATCATAGACATAACCTCTCCCGTAAAAAGTTATCCCACCTTGGCAGCGGCCTCGGTGGGGTAACTTTTTTTAGTTCAATTTTTTCAAGTTCGATCCTGTGGGTGAAGCAGTCAGCGTTTTTCTCTGCGGCGGAGGGATACGCCAAGCAGAAGCATGACACCGGCGCCCATCAAACTCAGATAGAAAATAAGGTTGAAGTCATCGCTTGTCTTTGGGTTTTCGGGGTTGGGGTTTGGAATCGGTTGGTCGGGGTTCACGGGTTTGTCGGGATCGACGGGCTGACCGGGAATCACAGGCAGAACCGGATCGACAGGCT
>JAHHSC010000078.1 GCA_020025455.1 Lawsonibacter sp.
TTTGTCACGTTGTTTAATTTACAAGGTGCACGCCGCTGTACTTCAGCGGGCTTTCGTCGTTTGGCTCAGGGCTTTTGGCCCGTCGCTCAAGCGCTCACTTATAATACCAAAGCCAGTGCCATTTGTCAACACCTTTTTTCATTTTTTTCAAGGTTTTTTCAAATTAACGCTTTTTACCCCGTTTTTCCTTGTGCCGTGTACGTTTGTCTCTGTATTGTGGATTTTCCCGTACTGCGTGCTTGCTTATCCGCATTCTCTGTGATACTCTTTTAGTAAATCGCTTTCCCGCTATCTATTAAATATAAGAGAGGAACAGTATTCTATGCCTATTAAGATTCCCGATACGCTTCCTGCCAGAGCGACTCTGGAAGGAGAGAACATTTTCGTTATGACCGAGTTCCGGGCTATCCATCAGGATATGCGTCCTTTAAATCTCCTTATATTAAATTTGATGCCCACTAAAATCATTACTGAGACCCAGCTTATGCGAAAGCTCTCCAACACCCCCCTCCAGGTACAGATCGAGCTGCTGCGCACCTCCAGCCACATTTCACAGAATACCAGCGAGGATCACCTCTCCTCCTTCTATACTACCTTTGATAAAATCAAAAACCGCAAATACGATGGCATGATCATCACCGGTGCCCCTGTGGAGAACCTGGACTTTACCGATGTGGACTATTGGGACGAGCTGTGCGAGATTATGGAGTGGTCCAAGACACACGTCCACGCCACCCTCCACATCTGCTGGGGTGCCCAGGCCGGGCTCTATTACCACTATGGGATTCCGAAGCATACCCTGCCCAAGAAGCTCTTTGGTGTGTTTCCGCATACAATTGTAAAGAAGCAGTCCCCCCTGTTCCGCGGCTTTGACGATGAGTTCTACGTCCCCCACTCCCGCTATACGTCCAACAAGCTTGAAGATATTCTGGCTGTGCCCCAGTTGGAGCTGCTGGCCGTATCTGACCAGGCAGGCGTATTTGCCGTAAAGAGTCAGGACAACCGCCGCTTCTTTATCACCGGCCACCCGGAGTACGACCCGGATACGCTGGCCAACGAGTACTTTCGGGATGCGAACAAGGGGCTGAGCATTGACGTGCCCGCCAACTACTTCCCGGACGATGATCCGTCCCAGCCCCCTGTGGTACGCTGGCGCTCCGCGGCCCAGCTCTTCTACAACAACTGGCTGAACTACTACGTCTACCAGACCACCCCCTATGATATTGAAGCGATCTAACGAAAAGGAGAGACGCCCGTGGGCGTCTCTCCTTTCTGCATTGAGCTAATCTCGTTCCCTATAACATATAAATGAAGAACGCCTGCACTCCTGAGAGTGCAGGCGTTCTTCTGGAGCTGGTGGTGGGAATCGAACCCACAACCTTCTCATTACGAGTGAGATGCTCTGCCATTGAGCCACACCAGCATGTACATGCGCTCTATATTATAGCGGAGAATGGTCCTCCCGTCAAGAGGGCTTTTCACATCACATTTTATCTGTACAGGAGTACGGCCGAATGATAAAATATAGGTACATCCCATAAGAAAAGAGGAACCCATATGGTGATTTCCCGCTTTCAGCAGCTGCGTCTGCAGTTCCAGGGGCTCACGCCCGTCCCCGCCGTTGTGGCGGCCGCCCAGGATCTCCACACCCTGGAGGGGGTCTTTGCCGCCCAGGAGGACGGTCTCATCGAGCCAATCCTGGTGGGTGATCCGGAGCAAATTCGAGCCGCGGCACAGAAGCTGGGCCGCAGCCTCCCGTCCCGCTCCATCGTAAAGGCCGAGGGCGAGGCCGACTGCGCCGCCAGGGCGGTTGCCCTGGTTCGCTCCGGTGAGGGCAAACTACTTATTAAAGGTATGCTCCAAACCGGAACTCTGCTCAAGGCCGTGGTAGACCATGAAACCGGCATCCGCGCCTCCCAGGTCATGTCACACACCGCCATTCTGGAGGTTCCCGCCTACCACAAGCTTCTCTTCGTCACCGACGGCGGCATGGTGGTGGCTCCCGATTTGGATACAAAGCGCCATATTTTACGCAACAGCCTGGAGCTGTGCCGGCGGCTTGGCTACACTAGGCCAAAGGCCGCCATACTGTGCGCGGTGGAAGTGGTCAATCCCCATATGGTCGAGACTCTGGATGCAGAGGTCCTGGCCGGAGAGGCCAATGCCGGCGCGTTCGGCCCATGTGACGCAGCCGGCCCCATCTCCTTTGACCTGGCCACCAACCCCGAATCTGCCCGCATCAAGAAGTATGAAAGCCCGGTGGCCGGGGACGCGGACATCCTGCTGGTCCCATCCATTGCCGCCGGCAATCTGATGTCCAAGGCCCTGTACGGCATGGCAGGCGGCACCATGGCCGGTGTGGTGCTGGGCGGCTCCGTCCCCATCACCATTAACTCCAGAGGGGCCACCCCGGAGGAAAAGTACAGCTCCATTCTGGTTTCTGCCGCTATGTCTGCAACCGATGTGTGAGGTTTTAACTATGACATACCATATTCTCGTCCTCAATCCCGGCTCCACCAGCACCAAAGCCGCCATCTATCAAAATGAAAGCCGCCTGCTCTTCACCAGCATTCCCCACACCAACGAGGAACTGCGGAGCTACCCCACGCTCAATGACCAGCTGGACGACCGGGTTGAACTGGTGCAGAAGTGGCTGGACCGGGAGGGCTTTGATACCGGGACCCTCCACGCCGTCGTGGGCCGGGGCGGCATCATCCCTAACATCGTCTCCGGCGGTTACCTGGTGGACCAAACGATGTTCGACTGCATTCGGGACCACCCGATCTTTGAGCACGCCTCCAACCTGGGCGGCCTCATGGCCCGGACCTTTGCTCTGCCCCTGGGTATCCCCGCCTATATCTACGATGCGGTGACCAGCGACGAGCTGCTGCCCGAGGCCAGGATCACCGGCTTTAAAGAGGTCACCCGCACCAGCTTCTGCCATGTGCTCAACGCCCGTGCCACGTCCATCAAGTACGCCCAGTCTCTTGGCCGCCGCTATGAGGACATGAATCTGGTGGTGGCCCACCTGGGCGGAGGAATCTCCATTTCTGCCCACTGCCACGGCCGGATCATCGACTCCGTCTCCGACGATGCCGGCCCCTTCTCCCCCGACCGCTCCGGCAGCCTCAATTTGGAGTATGTGCTGGACCTGTGCTACTCCGGCAAGTACACAAAGGCCGAAATGATGCGGAAGCTGCGGGGCGAGGGCGGTCTGTCCGCCCTGCTTGGCACCCACGACTGCCAGGAGGTGGAGCGCCGCATCCGGAACGGGGATGAGCGGGCCGCCCTGGTCTACAAGGCGCAGGCCCTCCAAATCGCAAAGGGCGTCGGCATCATGCTGGGCTGCTTTACCCAGCCCATTGACGCGGTGATCCTCACCGGCGGCCTTGCCAACTCCAAACAGCTCACCGGCATGGTGGCGGACTACCTCAGCCACCTGTGTCATGTGGTCATCCTCCCCGGTGAGAACGAGATGGAGGCCCTGGCCCTGGGCGCGCTGCGTATTCTCCGGGGCGAGGAGCAGCCCCACACCTTCCAGCCTGCCTGTTCGCTCCACGAGTCGAAAAAATAAGTCACCTTTCCGCTTTACACCGTTAAATCGCCGTGCTATAATAGGCCCAACATCCTGATTGATGCGAAGGAGGCTTTTCTCTATGGTAAACGAACGTATGCTTGGTCTTGGCTCTGCCCGGTCTGTCATTCGAGAGCTTTTTGAGTACGGAAAGCAGCGGGCCGCGGTGGTTGGCCCTGAACATGTCTATGACTTCTCCCTGGGCAACCCAAGTGTTCCCCCTCCCGACGCAGTGAACGAGACCGCTATGCGTATTTTGCAGGAAAATCCCGAGATCATTCACTGCTACACCAGCGCCCAGGGGGATCTGGCGGCGCGGACGCGGTTGGCCGATTCTCTAAACCGCCGCTTTGGTACGGACTACTCCCCGGAGGAGCTCTATATAACCGTAGGCGCTGCCGCCTCTCTGTGCTGTGTCTTTCACGCGCTCACCTGCCCCTGTGACGAGTTTATCGTCTTTGCACCCTATTTCCCCGAGTACAAGGTGTTTATCGAAGGGGCAGGGGCAAAGATGGTGCTCATTCCCCCAGATACCGAGCACTTCCAGATCCCCCTGGAGCGTTTCGAGGCGGCCATCACCCCCAATACCAAGGGTGTCGTGGTGAACAGCCCCAACAACCCCTCCGGTGTGGTCTACTCCAAAGAGACCCTCCAGCAGCTTTCCGCCATTCTCACCCGGAAGAGCGCGCAGTACGGTCACCCCATCTACCTCATCTCTGACGAGCCTTACCGCGAAATCGTGTTCGACGGCTTCACCGTCCCCTGGCTGCCCCACATCTATCGGGATACCATCGTGTGCTACTCCTTCTCCAAGTCCCTGTCCATTCCAGGCGAGCGGCTGGGCTATGTGCTGGTGCCCCGGCAGGCCGCCGACGCCCACGCGGTCTACACCGCGGTGGCCGGCGCAGGCCGCTGCCTGGGCTATGTGAACGCACCAAGTCTCTTCCAGCAGGTCACCTCGCTGTGCTGCGACATGACCTCCGATCTGAGTGTCTACCAGTACAACTGCAAGCTGCTGTGCTCCGCTTTGCGGGATATGGGCTATGAGGTCCCCCAGCCCGGCGGCGCCTTCTATCTGTTCCCCAAGTCCCTGGAGCCTGACGATCTGGCCTTCAGCCAGCGTGCCAAGGAATTTGACCTGCTGCTGGTACCCGGCTCCGGCTTCGGTGCCCCCGGCCACTTCCGTCTGGCCTACTGTGTGCAGACCGACATGATCCGCCGCGCGCTGCCCAAATTCCAGGCTTTAGCCGATTCCTACAAGTAATTTTTCTGAAAAGAATAACACCATTGTGTCGTTTTGTGCCGCCGCACCGCACGTTTGCTGCTCTTATTCACAAATAGTGGTGGATTTTCGTACGATAGCATGGTATAATTGCCGCATCATAGAAACCGCAGGTGCGGTTGAGGAAAGGAGTACTTATGGTCGAAATCATTGTCTGGCTTTCGGTTCTGGCTCTGTTGATTGTGGGCGAGGCGGTAACCGTCGGCTTGACCTTCATCTGGTTTGCGGTGGGCGCCGCAGGCGGGCTTATTGTGGCGCTGTTCCATGGCAGTCTCCTGCTCCAGCTGTTGGTGTTTCTGGTGCTGTCCGGTATCAGTCTCGTTCTGGTCCGTCCCATGGCCAAGAAGTTTCTACAGACAAGCGTGTCCCCCACCAATGCAGACCTGGTCATCGGTAAGACCGCCGTGGTCACCCAGACCATCGACAACATGACCGGCGAGGGACAGGTCAGCATCTCCGGCCAGATCTGGTCCGCCCGCAGCGAGCATGGAGTCGTCATTCCCGCAGACACTACCGTCAAGATCCTCCGCATTGAGGGGGTCAAGGTTTTTGTAGAGTCCACCTAAGTCTGTCGTAAGGTTGTCATTTATCGTAATAGGAGGTATTTTATGGACTTATTCATCCGTATTCTTCCCTGGCTGCTGCTTGCGCTGCTGGTCCTTCTGGTCCTGGGCAGCTGCATCAAAGTCGTTCCCCAGTCCCGTGCCTATGTCATTGAGCGTCTGGGCGCCTTCCGCTGCGTGTGGGGCGTGGGTATGCACATCAAGGTTCCCCTCTTTGAGCGCGTAGCCAAGAACGTTTCCCTGAAGGAGCAGGTGGTCGATTTCGCTCCCCAGCCTGTTATCACCAAGGATAACGTCACCATGCAGATTGATACCGTGATCTACTTCCAGATCACCGACCCCAAGCTCTACACCTACGGTGTGGAGAACCCCATGTCCGCCATTGAGAACCTGACCGCCACCACCCTGCGTAACATCATCGGCGATCTGGAGCTGGACCAGACCCTGACCAGCCGTGACCACATCAACACCAAGATGCGCTCTCTGCTGGACGAGGCCACCGATCCCTGGGGCATCAAGGTCAACCGTGTTGAGCTGAAAAACATCATTCCTCCCCGTGAGATTCAGGACGCCATGGAGAAGCAGATGAAGGCCGAGCGTGAGCGCCGCGAGTCCATCCTCCAGGCCGAGGGTACCAAGCAGTCCCAGATTCTGGTGGCTGAGGGCGAGAAGCAGTCCGCCATCCTGAAGGCTGATGCCGACAAGCAGTCCGCCATCCTGAAGGCCGAGGGTGCCAAGCAGGCCCGTATTCTGGAGGCCGAGGCCCAGGCCGAAGCGATTTTGAAGGTGCAGCAGGCCACCGCCGATGCCATCCGCCTCATCAACGAGGCCGATCCCGGCGACGGTGTCATCAAGATCAAGGCGCTGGAGGCCTTCCAGAAGGCCGCCGACGGCAAGGCCACCAAGATCATCATCCCCAGTGAGATTCAGGGGCTGGCTGGTCTGGCTGCCGCAGC
>JAHHSC010000079.1 GCA_020025455.1 Lawsonibacter sp.
CCCAGCGCCCGGTACCAGTCCAGCAGCTCCCGGTCCTCATGGCCCCAGGGGTAGGTCTGGCGGTTGAAGGGGTCCTCAAAGCCCTCCATGCCCACCTCGTCGCCGTAGTAGACGGTGGGGGAGCCGGGGAAGGTGAAGAGCAGCAGGGAGGCCAGACGGAGCAGATCCTTGCCCCGGCGGCGCTGTTTGGGGGAGAGACGGAAGTTGGCACGCCACTGTCTGGACTGGTCCCGGCACTCACTGCCCACGCCCAGCAGGGTGAGGATGCGGGGGGTATCGTGGGTGCCCAGGGAGTTCATCGCGCCGTAGAAGGCGAAGGGGGGATAGTTCTCCCGGATGGTCTCCATGGTGTCCATAAACGCTCCGGCGTTGCCGCTGAGACAGTAGGACAGGATGGCACTGCGGAGGGGATAGTTCATCAGGCCGTCGCAGTGTCCGCCCAGGATGTGCTTTCTCCGCACACCGTAGGCCACCTTGGTGGACCCGTCCTCCCATACCTCGCCGATCACAACGGCATCGGGCTTCTCGGCTCGGGCGGCCTCGTGGATGCCGTGGACGAAGTCGTCGGGCAGCTCGTCAGCCACGTCCAGCCGCCAGCCGTCGGCCCCCGCCCGGAGCCAGCGGCGGACCACGCTGTCCCCATCCCCAAAGATGAAGCTGCGGTAGTCCGGGTTGCCCTCGTTGACGGCGGGCAGGGAGTAGATGCCCCACCAGCTTTCGTACTTCCGGGGCCACTCGGTAAAGTTGAACCAGGGGCGGTAGGGGGAGTCCCAGCTCTGGCTGGCGCCCACGTCGGGGTAGAAGCCGTCCCCGTTGAAGTACCGGCTCACATAGCCCGTGTGGTTGAATACCCCGTCCAGTACGATGCGCATACCCCGCTTGTGGGCCTCGTCACACAGGCGGGCAAAGTCCTCGTTGGTGCCCAGCATGGGGTCCACGCGGCTGTAGTCGGCGGTGCCGTAGCGGTGGTTCTCCGCCGCCTCAAAGATGGGGTTGAAGTAGATGGTTTCAACGCCCAGCCCCTTCAGGTAGTCCAGCTTCTCCAGCACACCCCTGAAATCGCCGCCGAAGAAGTCCCGGTTGCGGATCTCGCCCTTCTGGTTCGGGCAGTACTCGGGGTTCTCCTCCCAGCTCTGGTGGACCCATCTGCCGCCCACCATGCCGTTGGGGTCGGGCACCCGAGAGCGGCGGAACCGGTCGGGAAAAATTTGATAGGTCATGCCCTCTCCAAACCAGGTGGGCACCGACTGGCTCCCGTCGTAGACGGTGAGCTGGTAGGGACCCAGCTCCTGCCGGATGCCGTTGGGACCGGTGAGGGCAAAGGAATACCATATAAGCCCCACATAGTCCTCGGTGGAAAGCGCGGCGGTGAACCGATCCTCATCCAGCTCGTACCCCTCCCAGGTCATGGGCTGGGTCACCGTCTGGCCGTCGTTGCGGCTTTCGTACTGCGCCGTCAGCACGGCTTTGGTGAAGCACTGATAGCGGCGGGGGCGCAGGGACAGCTTGACCACCGTGCCGCTGGGCACTGCCCCGTAGGGGTCCTTGCAGCGGGGGTCCCTGGGGTCAAAACAGGCCGTCTCACTCACAAAAATCACTCCAATAACCGCGGGTACCGGCCTTGGCCGGTCCCGCGGGCGTATGGTTTAATGGTACTTATAGCTGCCGCCGCCGATGAATTCCCGCAGCAGGGAGTCCTTTGGCACCAGCTTGGGATCAATTGGATCGAAGTAGGAGAAGCCCTCCAACAGCTCCAGCAGTTCATCGTGGCGCTCGTTGTCCGGGGGGACCCCCTCCAGCAGGGGGGCGGCATAGTTTCGCATGACAGATACCTCATAGGGCAGAGAGGAGTCAAAGATAATATCCGCCCGCTGCTTGTAGGGGGAGATGTACAGCTTTTCGCCCCGGCGCACATCGCCCCACATCTCCAGCGTGTCCGCCACGCCCATGCCGCGGAAGTTATAGTCCCGGACGGCCCGGCGGGTAAGCCGCATCCAGGTGCCTTTGAAGCGCACCTCGGCCCCCTCCTTCACGTTGGAGCGGGCGGAGATGTAGAGCTTGGTGGCCTCGGGGTGGCGGCCTGCGATGTCGTCGTTCAGGGCATGGATTCCCTCAAAAATGGCGATCTCGTTCTTCCCCAGCTTCAGGGGGGTGCCCAGGCTGTCGTTGCGCATCTGCCGGGCAAACTCGAACTTGGGCACCAGCACCTCTTCCCCCCGGCTGAGGGCGGTAAAGTGCTGGTCCAGCAGGTCCATATCCATGCACAGGGGGGACTCGAAGTCGATGCCCCCGTCCGGGGTTCTGGGGGCGGTGCGGGGGTTCAGGGTGATGAAGTAGTTATCCATCGCCACCGCATGGGAGTTGACCCCGCGGCGCTGGAGCTCCTCGGCGATCTTCATGGCCGTGGTGGTCTTTCCCGACCCGGAGGGGCCGGACAGGAGCACGATGGGGCTTTTTTCCAGGTTACTCAGGATCTTGTCTGCCGCCAGAGCGACCCGCTGGGCATAGGCCTGGTCACATTCGGCCAGAAATTCCTCCACGTCGGTCTGGATGCGGCGGTTGATTTCCTGTAACTGATACGCCATAGGGCAAAACTCCTTTCCTTGTTGGGGCATCGAAGCCGTCCTCACCCCCGATAGAACGTCAAAATCTCGTCCTTCTGGGCCAGGATCTTCTCCTGGGAGGCCAGGTAGTCGTGGGGGTACTTGGGGTTGGGCAGGCGGACGATTTTGCCCGTTCCGGGGTCCACCAGCTTGGTGACACCGCCGCCGCCCACGGAGATCACGGTCTGCAGCTCCTCCATCATCACAATGTTATAGAACCCCTCCGTACCCGGCTTGGCCCAGCCCACATTTTCCAGCGAGCCGGACATGAACTTCTGACGGTACAGGTAGTAGGGGTCGTAGCCCGCGCCCCGCAGGGCGTCCAGCGACTCATCCAGCATCTTCAGCACCTGCTCCCCGCCGGGGATGGTGTCCCCCCGCGTCATCAGCGTGGAGCCTTTCTTCAGGGCCAGCGTGTGGACGGTGATATTCTCCGGGTCCATGGCCATCACCCCATCCAGAGAGCGGCGGAACCCCTCAACGGTGTCCCCGGGCAGACCGGCGATCAGGTCCATGTTGATGGACGCAAAGCCCACGGAGCGGGCCAGGCGGTAGGCCTGCTCAATATCTCCGGCGGAGTGCTTCCGGCCGATGGCAGCCAGCACATGGTCCTCCAACGTCTGGGGGTTAATGGAGATGCGGCCAATCTGATGGTCAGCCAGCACCTGGAGCTTTTCCAGGGTAATGGTGTCGGGGCGGCCGGCCTCCACGGTGTACTCGGTGCAGCCCTCCAGCGGGAGGACCTCCTCGCATTTGGTGAGCAGGCGGTCCATCTGCCCGGCGGACAGGGTGGTGGGGGTGCCGCCGC
Source organism: Lawsonibacter sp. (assembly GCA_020025455.1). Lineage (GTDB taxonomy): Bacteria > Bacillota > Clostridia > Oscillospirales > Oscillospiraceae > Lawsonibacter. The sequence continues at coordinate 3,412 of JAHHSC010000079.1, forward strand.
CCATGTAGAGGGAGCGGATGGTGACCCCCGCCTGCCGCAGAATCCGGCCCGTGACCTCCACCTCATGGCACAGGGCATCCAGGTATGGCTCCACCAGCTTCAGCGTGCGGCCCACATCCGCGGACACAAAGGAGCAGTAGGCACAGCGGGTGGGGCAGAAGGGGATGCCGATGTAGAGGGAGACCTCCCTCTGGCCCAGCGACCGCTCCACGGCCAGACTGGCTTTGGCGCAGTCCACCGCCAGCTGGGCCCGGCGGGGGGACACATGGTACTCCTGCTCCAGCTGGTCCTTGGCCTCCCCCTCGGTGCCTCCGGCGGCCAGCACACGGGTGGGCAGCTTCACGGGCCGCACCCCGGTGAGGGCGCCCCAGGGGGGCTCCTGGCCCAGCAGGGCCACGCCGGCCCGGTAGAACGCCTGCTTCAGGGCGTGCTGGATCACATGGTACACCCGCTCGGGGGGCTGCTCCAGCTCCCAGGCCGGGAAGGTGGTGGTGGCACATTCCTCCCTGCCCTGCCAGATGACACGGGCGGTCATGGCGGCCTGGCCGCCCTCCACGCTCAGCGAGAAGGCGGCGGCGGAGTCGTTCCCCTCCATTGTACACAGTTCCCCCTGGGGATATTCCGGCCGCTGACCGGGAAACAGGGTGAGCATCATCTGCTCAGCCGAATATTTATAGCGTTCGGGCTGCCAGTCCAGGCTGCCCGGAATGAGATAGAGCTTCATACATTAACCTCTCATGGCTTGAATGAGATAGGGGTTCGTTTCACGCTCCCGATCCAGGGTGGTGAGGTCCATATGGCCGGGGCAGACGTGGAAATCGCCCTCCAGCTGGCCGATGCGCTTGAGGGACTTCATCAGGTCCTTGTAGCTGCCGCCGTCCAGGTCGGTACGGCCGCAGGAGCCGGCAAAGAGCGTGTCGCCCACAAAGAGCACGTCCCCCGCCACCAGGGTGACCGAGCCGGGGGTGTGGCCGGGGGTGGCCATTACCGTGATGGTGATGTCACCCAGCTGGAGGGTATCGCCGTCGTTGTAGCAGCAGTAGCCGGTGACCTTGCCCGCAAAGGGGAAGAGGCGGCGGTCCAGACTGCTCTGCAAATCCTTGCGGTTCAGGTAGATGGCCACGGGGTAGCCCAGCAGCTCCACCAGGTCCAGCATACCGTCCAAATGGTCGTAGTGGCCATGGGTCAGCAGGATATACTGGATCTTCACGCCCGCCTCGTCGATGGCCTTTTTGATGCGTTCAGCGTCCCCGCCGGGGTCCACCACGGCGGCCACTTTGTTCTCTGTGTCCTCCAGAATATAGCAGTTGGTGCCGATGCTGCCCACCGCCAGCATTTTGATCTTCATAGGTTCTTCCTCCTTACGTCTCCTCGGTATCCCAGAGGATGGTGACCGGCCCGTCGTTGACGGAGGCCACCTGCATATCGGCCCCGAACCGGCCGTGCTCCACCCGGAACCCGTTTTCCCGGCAGCGGTCGAGGAACCGCTCATAGAGGGGAATGGCCAGCTCGGGCTTGGCCGCGCCGGAAAAGCCGGGGCGGCGGCTGGAGGTGTCGGCGTACAGGGTGAACTGGGACACCACCAGGACAGCGCCCCCCACCTGAGCCAGATTCCGGTTCATTTTGCCGTTTTCGTCCTCAAAAACCCGCAGATTGCAGATTTTGTCGGCCAATTTATCGCATACGGCCTCGGTGTCCCTGGGGCCTACCCCCAGCAGGACGAGATAGCCCTGTTCGATGGCGCCCTCCACCTGGCCGTCGATGGTGACCGAAGCAGAGGAGACCCGGGTGACAACTGCGCGCATGTTATCCCTCCAAATGTCGAATTTTGTGGTGTTTGGATGTCAATGGAGCCAAAATACGGACCTCCCCGCCGCCTGCGTCTGCACATTCCCGTTGAACAAGGGGGGATGGCCGCAGGGGGCCGGTTCGTCGGCTCATATCTGTAAAGTATTTTCCTTTACAGTAAAATTACTTCCCAGTGGCGCGGACCACACGGTAGACGCCCTGGATGTTATTGAGCTTGTTGATGACGCCGGACAGCTCGCCCTTGTCCTTGACCTGCACCTCCACGTTGATCTCTGCGTGGCCGTCCGACATGGAGCGGGCATTGAGGGTCGTGACCTTCACCTTGGCGGCGCTGAGGGCGGTGGCCAGATCCAGGGTCAGCTCGTCCCGGTCCTTGGCGCTGATGGCCAGCATCGTGCGGTAGGAGGGCAGCTTACCCTCCACCCAGGAGACCTTGACCCAGCGGTCCGCCTCCTCGGGCCGCCGGTTCTCCACGGCGGCGTTGGGGCAGTCGCTCCGGTGGACGGACACACCGTAGCCCCGGGTGATAAAGCCCACAATGGGGTCGCCGGGGACCGGGGTGCAGCACTTGGCGAACTTGACCGCGCAGTTGCCCAGCCCCTCCACGATAATACCGGAGTCGCTGCGCTTGTTGGAGCCGTGGAGGGGCGGCTCCTCCACCAGCGACTTCATACCGGGGAACTTCATGTCCTCGGGGGTGGTTCTGGCGGCGGCAGCGGCCTTCTCCGCCTGGAGCCGGCCCAGGTGGAGCAGCTCATCCTTGACGCGGGCCACGGCCTTCACGGCGGTGGTGCCGCCGTAGCCGATGGTGGCGTAGAGGTCGTCCAGGGTGTTGGCCCGGACCTTGCGCAGGATATGGGGCAGGGTCTCCTCGGCGGTCACATCGCTGAGGGGGATCTTGGCCCGCTTCAGCTCGGCTTCAAAGGCGGC
>JAHHSC010000008.1 GCA_020025455.1 Lawsonibacter sp.
AATATTACGGCTTAAATGACAACTATTTGTAAGGGAGTGGACCCTTTTGGCACAGTACGAATCTGAAATCAAGCGAAGAAGAACCTTCGCCATTATCTCTCACCCCGACGCCGGTAAGACCACCCTGACCGAGAAGTTCCTGCTGTACGGCGGAGCCATCGCTCAGGCAGGCCAGGTCAAGGGTAAGAAGAATACCCGCGCGGCCACCTCCGACTGGATGGAAATTGAGAAACAGCGCGGAATCTCTGTCACCTCCTCCGTCATGCAGTTCCAGTATGACGGCTTCTGCATCAATATTCTGGACACCCCCGGACACCAGGACTTCTCCGAGGACACCTACCGCACGCTGATGGCCGCCGACTCTGCCGTCATGGTCATTGATGCCGCCAAGGGCGTTGAGGCCCAGACCCGAAAGCTGTTCAAGGTCTGTGCCATGCGCGATATCCCGATCTTCACCTTCATCAACAAGATGGACCGTGAGGCACGGGACCCCTTTGAGCTGTGCGAGGAGTTGGAGAAAGAGCTTGGTCTGGACACTTACGCCATGAACTGGCCCATCGGCTGCGGCAAGGACTTCAAGGGCGTATATGACCGCCAGGGCCAGAAGATCATCCACTTCACCTCCAACACAAACGCCCGTGCCGCCACCGCCACCGAGATCCAGCTGGACGACCCCGCTCTGGATGACCTGATCGGCGCTGCCTACCGGGAGCAGCTCAATGACGAGATCGAACTGCTGGACGGCGCCTCCTGCGACTTTGATCTGGACCGGGTGCGCCACGGCAAGCTCTCCCCCGTGTTCTTCGGTTCCGCGCTGACCAATTTTGGCGTGGAGCCCTTCCTGGAGCACTTTCTGGATATGACCACCGCCCCCCTGCCCCGCATGGCCGGGGACGAGGTGGTGGACTCCTTCGACCCCGACTTCTCTGCCTTTGTCTTTAAAATCCAGGCCAACATGAACAAGGCCCACCGCGACCGAATTGCGTTCATGCGCGTGGTCTCCGGCAAGTTCGAGGCCGATAAGGAAGTTTATCATATGCAGGGCGGCAAGAAGATCCGCCTCTCCCGCCCCCAGCAGCTGATGGCTGCCGAGCGTGAGATCATCGAGGAGGCCTATGCCGGCGACATCATCGGCGTCTTTGATCCCGGCATCTTCTCCATCGGCGATACGCTGTGCTCCCCCAGCCATAAGTTCCTGTTTGACCCCATTCCCACCTTTGCGCCTGAGCACTTTGAGCGGGTGCGCTCCATCGATACCATGAAGCGCAAGCAGTTCCTGAAGGGCATGGAACAGATCGCGCAGGAGGGTGCCATTCAGATTTTCAAGACGCCTTACACCGGCATGGAAGAGGTCATCGTAGGCGTTGTTGGTACCCTGCAATTCGACGTGCTGGACTACCGTCTGCGCAGTGAGTACAACGTGGAGCTGTACAAGGAGGGTCTGCCCTACGAGTACCTGCGCTGGATCGTCCGCGAGGAGGAGGACCCCGAACCTCTGAAGGAAGAGGATCTGCTGCTCCCCAACGACGTGAAGCTGGTTGAGGACTACAAGGGAAACCAGCTTCTGCTGTTTGCTTCTCAGTGGTCCATCCAGTGGGTCACCGACCGCAACAAGGGCCTGAAGCTGGCTGAGTTCGGCGGTGCAACCCTGTAATTTCTTCCAAAACCGTCGCAGTCGCAGGGGCTGCGGCGGTTTTGTACGCTTTTAACCCCTGTTTTTTTCTGTTATTCCGATTTTTTCTCTTGGATGGGCCATAATTTTATGAAATTATGACCTGTTCAAATCGTCCATTTTACGGTATCCTAAATGCGTTGAATTACATTTCACTCTCTTTTACTGGAGGCTATTATATGTCCACTTTGAGAAAGACCAAAATCATCTGTACCCTGGGTCCCGCAGTCAACAGTGAGGACCACATCCGCGCTCTGATTCGCGGCGGCATGAATGCCGCCCGCTTCAACTTCTCCCACGGCAGCCATGAGGAGCACCTGGGCCGGCTCAATATGCTCAAGACCGTTCGGGACGCTATGGGCCAGCCCGTAGCCGCTATTCTGGACACCAAGGGTCCTGAGATCCGCATCAAGAGCTTCGCCTGTTCCTCCGTCACACTGGAGGCCGGCGCCCCCTTCACCCTGACCACCCGCGCGGTAGAGGGCGACCAGACCCAGGTGTCTGTCACCTATGACAAGCTCCACGAGGATCTGGCCCCCGGTCAGGAGATCCTCATTGACGACGGCCTGGTCGCCATCCGCGTGGATGAGATCGCAGGTCAGGATATCCACTGCACCGTGGAAAATGGCGGCACGCTTTCCTCCAACAAGTCCCTGAATATCCCCGGCGTCCACATCAACCTGCCCGCCCTCACCGAGAAGGATATCTCCGACATCCAGTTCGGCGTGGAGCAGGACTTCGACTTCGTGGCCGCCTCCTTTGTCCGCCGGGTCTCCGATGTGCAGGCCGTCCGTCAGGTCCTCGACGACTGCGGCGGTGAGCACGTGAAGATCATCGCCAAGATCGAGAACCAGGAGGGCGTGGACAACATCGACGCCATTCTGGATGCCGCTGACGCCATCATGGTCGCCCGTGGTGACCTGGGTGTTGAGATCCCCGCCTCCCGCGTGCCCATTCTCCAGAAGCAGATGATCCGCAAGGGTCTGCAGGCCGGCAAGCCCGTCATCACCGCCACCCAGATGCTGGACTCTATGATGCGCAACCCCCGTCCCACCCGTGCCGAGGTCAGCGATGTGGCCAACGCCGTTTTTGACGGCACCAGCTGTGTCATGCTCTCCGGCGAGACCGCCCAGGGCAAGTACCCCATGGAGGCCCTCCAGGCCATGGACAGCATCGTCACCGAGGCAGAGCACTCCATCCAGTACTGGCGCCACTTCAAGAAGCAGCGCATTGTCCCTGCTCACAACATTGACGATGCCATCACCCACACCTGCTGCCTGACCGCCATGGATCTGGACACCAAGGCCATCATTGCCGCTACCTGCTCCGGCCGCACCCCCCGCCTGATCTGCCGGTTCCGGCCCGCCTGCCCTGTGATTGCCCTGACCATGAACGAGAAGGTCCGCCGCCAGCTGTCTATCTGCTGGGGCGTCACCCCCCTGCTCACCGGCGAGGTCAACTCCACCGACCGCATCTTCTCTCTGTCTGCCCATGTGGCGCTCAAGGAAGGTCTTGTTGAAGTCGGTGATACCGTGGTCATCACCGCTGGCGTCCCTCTGGGCAGCGGCGGCTGCACCAACCTGCTGAAGGCCCAGGTCATCGAGGAAGAATATTGATTTTGAAAGGCTCCGCCTCCGGCGGGGCCTTTTCCCTTGTCGAACCGGTTCCGGCGTTCTTTGATTTGGCTTCCTCCCCGCCGCGTTCCTGCTCTTCGCGCCCTTGGCCCCTCCAGTCCACCGAAGTGCCGCCTCTTGACAGCATTTTTTGACACTGCTATACTTAAATCATTCCAAAATCCGTTTTTCTCACTTTGACCGACATCCCGCGCTTCCGGGCTCCTTCTGGGGCCTGGTTTTGTTTTGCTTCATTTTGGAAAGGAGCTGGTAGCTTGGTCCAGCAAGAAAATATGATGGGGGTCCTCCCCATCCACAAGCTGATTTTGCAGATGTCCTGGCCCATTATGCTGTCCATGCTTATGCAGGCGGTCTACAACCTGGTGGACAGTATGTTCGTGGCCCGTGTCAGTGACGAGGCCTTTCTTGCCCTGTCCTACGCATACCCGGTTCAGACTCTGCTTGTGGCATACTGTGTGGGTCTTGGGGTGGCGTTCAGCTCCACGCTCTCCAAACGGATCGGTGAGAACCGGATGGATGAGGCCACCAAGGTGATTGGGCACGGCTTCTTCCTGTTTCTTTTGGGCTGGGTGGCGTTCTTCCTCTTTGGCCTGTTCCTGGCCCCCGGCTTTCTCCGGTCCTGCACGGATACGGATCAGGTGGCCCTAATGGGCGCGGACTACCTGCGGATCTGCTGCTGCCTGTCCATTGGGGTCTGTATTCAGTTCCCGATTGAGCGCATCCTTCAGGCCACCGGTCACCCCTCCGGGTTTATGCTTGTGCAGGGTTCCGGTGCTTTGCTGAACCTGATTTTAGACCCCATTTTTATCTTCACCTTTGGCATGGGCGTGAAGGGGGCTGCTCTGGCAACCGTGATCGGCCAGATCACCGGCGCCCTCCTGGGGATCGGGCTGCTGTTCCTCTATCGGCGACAGATGCCCATGCGCTTCCACCCGGTCAAGCTTCAGGGCAGTATGTTCCGGGAGATCGGCGTCATCGCTGTCCCCGCCATTCTGATGCAGTCCCTTAACAGCGTTATGTCCCTTGGCATGAACGCCATCCTCCGGCTCTGGTCGGAAACTGCTGTGTGGGTGCTGGGTGCATATTTTAAGATTCAGTCCTTTGTGTTCATGCCCATCTTCAGCATCAACAACGCTCTGATTTCCGTCATCAGCTACAACTACGGCGCAGGCAGCAAACGGCGCGCCACCCAGGCCATCCGGTTCAGTCTCCAGCTGTCTATTCTCATCACCGCCATCGGAGCTGGTTTGCTGTGGCTGGCCGCCTCTCCCCTGCTGGTCTGCTGCTTCCAGGCCAGCGGCGAGGCGCTGACCTTGGGCGTGCGTTCTCTGCGCTGTGCCTGCCTTTCCTTCCCCGTTGCTACCGTCAGCATCATTTACTCGGCCGCCTTTCAGTCCCTGAACCACAACCTCTACTCCCTGTCCGTCTCCCTGCTGCGGTTTCTGGTCCTGCTGCTTCCCATGGCGCTGCTGTTGATCCTGACCGCCCCTGAGTGGGTCTTTATGGCCTTCTTCTTCACCGAGCTCATTGCCGCTGCCGTAACATGGCTTCTCTACCGCAGCGTGCAGGGGAGCGCGCTGGCTGGTTAAACAGCATAAAAACGTCCCGAACCAAGCGGTTCGGGACGTTTCTGTTTCTATCTGATTTACATGAGCTTGACGGTGTAGTACACCAGCATTGCGAACAGCCAGACTACCATGGCATAGGCCAGGTAGTAGGCAGCGGTAGTCCCCATGAACAATGCCACTACCAGGGCAAGGACGCTTATCAGGGCGCTTGCAAAGATGGGCATATAGTTTCCGTTCTCCGAAATGAAGCGGGACTTCTTGCCCATAGGCAGCAGACCGCCGTTCTTTTTGACCCAGGCGCTGAAGAGAACGACCAGTGCGATGGCCACCAGGACCAGATTGCTCTCCATGCTGTAGCTGCCACGGTAGCGGAAAAACCACAGGCCCAGAACGCCCAGCACGCTGACCAGGGCGGTCAGGAAGAACTCACGCTGATAGATGAAGTAGGCCAGCGCCAGACCGGCCAGCACAGGCACCAGCAGGAACAGCATCTGGATACCGGAGACCTTGAACACACGGGCCACATGGGCACACAGGCTCAAGACCACAGCCAAAACCGCGATCACGCCGGGAACAGCGGCACTCTTGTTCTTTTTCGCATTGAAGAACATCCACACCAGACTGACCACCAGCACAACGGGACCCGCAACAGCCAGCACACGGAGCATTTTGTCCAAAGCCAGGAAAATGCTTACGCTGGGCTCATCCATAAAAACGTTGATGTAATACTTCTTCAGCAGCATCAGGAGGAATTCCAGTACAACGGCACCACCGACCCAGCACAAACCGCGGTTCAGTGCCTGGTCTTCCTGGTGACGACGAGCTTCTCTTTCCTTCTTATCCATTCTATTCTGTCTCCTTAACCGCTTTTTGAAAAGCGGGATCATATACAAGCCTCCGGTTATCCCGGGCATTTTACTATTGTACCAGACCAACTCTATTTTTGCAAGCCGCAAAATATAAACTTTCCTTTAAGAAACCGAGCAGAACACCCAAAAGGGCGTTCTGCTCGGTTTAAATCATGCAATTTTCAGCTGTTGCTGCCGAACTCATCAAAGAAGCGGTCGTGGACCACCTGAACGGCACGGTCGGCATCCCGCTCCTCCACCAGCACAGACACCTTGATCTCGCTGGTCGAGATCATATTGATGTTGATGCCGGCGGAAAACAGGGCCTCGAACATCTTGCAGGCTACGCCGGCGTTGTTGGCCATGCCGGCACCCACGATTGAGACCTTGGCGACCTCCTCGTTGAGCTCGATGGTGCTAAAGCCGATGGCCTCCTGGTTCTCCTCCAGCAGCTCTTTGGCGTGCCGGCCCTCGCTGCGGGCGACGGTGAAGCTGATATCCTTGCTCGCATCACGGCCGATGGACTGCAGGATGATATCCACGTTGATATCGTACTTGGCAAGCATGGAGAAGATCTTAAAGGCAATACCGGGCTGGTCGGACAGGCCGATCAAGGCCAGACGGGACACGTTTTTGTCCTTGGCCACACCGCTGACATGAGTTTTTTCCACTTTTTTGACAACCTCCTTGACTTTCGTACCGGGATTCCCCGTAATGCTGGAGAGTACCTCCATGTTGACGTTATAGCGCTTTGCCATTTCCACCGAGCGGTTGTGGAGCACCTGAGCCCCCTGGCTCGCCAGTTCCAGCATCTCGTCAAAGGTGATCTCATCCAGCTTTCTCGCCCCCTTGACCGTGCGGGGGTCAGAGGTGTAGACGCCGTCCACATCGGTATAGATCTGGCAGAGATCGGCGTGGAGCGCGGCGGCAAGCGCCACAGCAGAGGTATCGGAACCACCGCGGCCCAGCGTGGTGATGTCGTCATACTTGTTGATGCCCTGGAATCCAGCCACCAGCACAATCTTTTTCTTGTCCAGCTCACGCTGGATGCGCTCGGTGTTGATGCGCTTGATGCGGGCAGAGCTGTAGGCGGAGTTGGTGAGCATACCCGCCTGCCAGCCGGTGAGAGACACGGCCTGGTAGCCCATGTGCTCGATGGCCATGGCGCACAGGGCGATGGAGATCTGCTCTCCGGTGGCCAGCAGCATATCCATCTCGCGGCGGGAGGCCTTTGGATTGATTTCCTGGGCCTTGGCTATCAGGTCATCGGTGGTATCGCCCTGTGCGGACAGAACGACCACCACGTTATGACCCTTGCGGTAGGTCTCGGTAATGATACGGGCCACATTGCGTACATGGTCTGCATCCTTCACGGAACTGCCGCCGAATTTTTGTACAATAAGTGCCATATTATATGTTCCCCCTAAAGGTCAAATCGTCTATCGGGCAAAGACGCATCAGTGTCCCCGCCATTCTATGCCGCTGGGCCCGGTCAGGCCAATACACGCAGCACAGAGCCAGTCTTTACATCCTGAAGCCGCTGGCGCAGCTCAGGCTCGGTCATGGCTCCCGTCAGGAACGCCACCTCTCCCACCGGAGCACCGCTGCGGGCCAGGGGCTGGAGATCCTGGAAGGCCGCGCGGGCACGCTCCATGCTCATCTGGGCACGGACGTACCACCGGGAAGTGAGCCCGTCAGGGGACACCACCAAATCAGCAGCGCCCGGACCCCATGCGTTGCGGCGGTCTCGGTTCGGGTCCTTGGCCAGGTCGATGATGTCAGCCACCACAGCGGAGGCGGTGGGCAGCTTGCCGGCGCCAGGGCCGTAGAACATCACATCGCCCACTGCGTTGCCGTGGATGGCGATGGCATTGAATACGTCTTCCACGCCAGCCAGCGGATTTTTCCCCTCCACCAGATGAGGCGCGGTGAATGCACAGACCTTTCCCTCCTGGGTCTGCATACAGCGGCCCAGCAGCTTGATCTTGTAGCCGCAGGAGTCGGCGTAGGCCACGTCCTCCAGCGTCACGTTGCGGATGCCCTGGGTGGGTACCTGCTCGGGGTAGATCTGCTGCCCGAAGGCCAGCGCGGCCAGGATACAGGTCTTGCGGCAGGCATCGTGACCGTCCACATCGGCCGTCGGGTCCTGCTCGGCGTAGCCGTTGGCCTGAGCCTCCTTCAGGGCCTGGTCAAAGCTCAGACCGGCCTGGATCATACGGGTCAGGATATAGTTGGTGGTACCGTTCAGGATGCCGGTGACCTCCTCAATCTGGTTGGAGGCCAGGCAGTTGCTCATGGGGCGCAGCACTGGGATTCCGCCGCCTACGCTGGCCTCAAACAGGTAGTTGCAGCCGTGCTCCTTGGCCAGCTGCAGCAGCTCGTAGCCGTGGGTGGCCACCAGCTCCTTGTTGGAGGTGACCACGCTCTTGCCGGCCTTCAAAGCCCGTGTGGTGAACTCCAGTGCGATCTTGCAGCCGCCGATGGTCTCCACCACCACATCCACCTCTGGATCGGCCTCCACCACGGAGAAGTCCTTCTCAAAGAGGTCCCGATAGGGGCTGTCGGGAAAGTCCCGGATGTCCACGATGTACTTCAAGCGGATCTTATCCCCCACACGCTGGTCGATCAGAGCGCCGTTGGTGGTCAGTACCTCGGCCACACCGGACCCCACCGTTCCAAAACCTAAAATCGCTACGTTGATCATATCCTCACCTCATAATATGATAAAACTCATTAACCGGCCAGAATCTCACACTTGATGACCCCGGCGCTGGCGGACACCTCGCCCAGCACTTCCTCCAGGGTGTGCTGGATCTGGGAGGTCTCGGCCGTCATCGTAACAATGGCACAGCCATTCACGGGAATACTCTGGTTGATGGTCAGAATATTGACGCCGGTTCCGGCAAAGACGTTCAACATTCGACTCAGCTGTCCCGGTTCGTCTTTCAGCAGGGTCTGAAACGTGACGATCCGACCGTGAAGCATATCGTTGAAGGGGCGCACCGCATCCTTATACTTATAAAACGCACTGCGGCTGATGCCTACCGCATGGACCGCGCCGTTGACCGTGCTCTCCTCGCCGGTCTCCAACAGACGCTTTGCCTCGGCCACCTTTCGGAAGATCTCCGGCATGGACGTCGCCTCAACTATAAAATATTTTGCGCAATCGCTCATGGCTTCCTCCATTTCTTTCCATCATGTCCTTGACCCGTGGGCATTTGTTTTTATTTTCACTTCATTGTAGCACACGGAACCTCTTGTTGCAACGGCTCAAAGTCTGTCATTTTGTGGAACTTTTCCGTCCAGTCTCCCGCCGTTCCGGTCAAATAGCACAATTTTTCATGTTTTTCTCCTGCAAGCACAAAAAAGCTGCCGCAGCCCATGCTGCGGCAGCTTCGATGGTTCGGTTTACCCCACCATCTCGCCTTCCTCTGGCAGATCAGGGGGAACGGCCGGATTGGGGTCCTCTGTCCCAGGAAGTTCGGGAGCATCGGGGTTTTCCGGCTCCACAGGCTTCCAGGGGCTTTCCGGATTCCAGGGGAGCGGCCCCAGGGGGTGCTCCGGAATCTGCTGGGTGTGGACCGTACAGGGGCCGTAGCCCTCCACCACATTCTTGCGGTACCGGTTATCCGCAGCCACAGCGGAGCCAATCTGCTGGCGCTCATATTCGGGCAGACACATCGTGGTCGTGCGGTCCTCCGGGCAGTAGGGGCCTGCCGCATGGTAGAGGCCGGTCTCACCGCCGTCGGCATCCAGAACGGGGCAGTCCAGACACACCTTCACCAGGTTCTCCTGGGTATGGACGGTGCAGTAGCGGCCCTCAGGGAAATCCTGTTTGAACACCTTATCGCTGGCGATCCGGCTTCCGCGGGGGTCCAGCTTGCAGTACTCCGTGGCCAGCAGACCGCTGTCCTTGCAGTACTCCACGGAGACCAGGCCATCCGGCACATGGAAGTTTTTGTTGGGCATACCGGCGTGAACCCCGTTCATAACCTTTTCCCACAGATTCAGCGCGGGGTTGCCCTTTGCATTGATTTTCTCGTTGCCCTTGTCGTAACCGGTCCAGACGGCGGCGGTGTAGTAGGGCGTGTAACCCACAAACCAGCGGTCGTAGTTGTTGCTGGTGGTACCGGTCTTACCGGCGGAGCGCACGCCCCGCACACCATGGCCGCGCGCGGTGCCGCTCTCCAGCACGTTTTGGAGCATGGAGTTCATATAATAGGCTGTGGTCTCCTTGATGACCTGCTCCTGGACGGGGGGATTCTCCAGCAGGACCTCCTCCTTCCCGTCCACCAGCATGGTGACCTTGCTGTAGGTGCGGGAGTAGGTGTAGGTACCGTTATTGGGGAAGGTGGCGAAGGCTTCGGCCATATCCCGGGTGGAAACGCCCAGGCTCAGGCCGCCCATGGACAGAGGTGCCACATCCAAATCGCTGACGACCTTACCGTTGCGGTTCATCGACTCCACAAGGTCCAGCTTATAGCGCTCCTCGGCAAACTTAAAGCTTTCATTCACGCCCACATGATCGGCCAGGATGCGCACCGCGATGGTGTTGATGGAGTTGGTCAGGCCCTGGCGCACGGTGGTCCGGCCGCCGTACTTGGCAGCGCCGTTGTTCACGGGCCAGGCGCGGCCGCCCAGCACCTTATAGGGGTAGTCGTCCACGATGCTGATGGGGGAGAGCAATCCCAGCTCCAGGGCGGGCGAATAGACGGTCAGGGGCTTAATGGAGGAGCCGGGCTGACGGGTGGCATCGTTGGCCAGGTTCTTCAGCAGGTTCTGCTTCTTAGGCCCGAACTGGCCCACGATGGCAGCCACATCTCCGGTGCTGTTGTCGATAATGGTGATGGAGGACTGCATCAGATTGCCGTTTTTCGAGGTGTAGTTCAGGTTCGCCCGATCGCGATATACCTTCTCGGCGGCTTCCTGAACAGCGGGGTCCATGCAGGTATAGATCCGCAGACCGCCCTTGGCCAGAACCTGGCTGACGCGGCTGTCGGACCATCCGGTCTTTTCCTTCAGATCCCGGCTCACATCGGCAATGACGGTCTCCTCGTACCAGTTGTAGACGGTGCCGCTGGCAGACTGGTCGTCGCTCTGGACAAAGACCAGCTCCTGGGCCACCGCTTCGTCATACTCCTCCTGGGAGATCTTGCCCTGATCCAGCATGGCCTTCAGCACGTTCTCCTGACGCCACTTGTTCCACTGTCTGGAGTCCCAGATCTCGCCAGTCTCCTTGGTCTTGGACCGGGCCTCGGAGTAGGGGCCGTATTTCGAGGGGTTGTTCGTGATGCCCACCAAGCTGGCGCACTCGGCCAGAGTCAGCTCGCTGACCGGCTTGCCGAAATATTTATAGGAGGCAGAGCCAACGCCCTCACAGCCGCTGCCCAACGGGATGATGTTCAGATACCATGTGATGGTCTCTTCCTTGGAGTAGTTCTGCGTGAACCGGATGGCGCGGACGATCTCGGTGATTTTTCGCTTCACGGTCGTCTCGTTATAGTCCGTCAGGTTCTTGATGAGCTGCTGGGTGATGGTAGAGCCGCCGGAGATGCTGTTGCCGGTGAACATATCCAGCACAGCGCGTCCGGTGCGCTTCCAGTCGATGCCCGGATGCTCCCAGAACCGCTGGTCCTCAATGGCCACTGCGGCATCAATCAAATTTTTGGGCATATCCTCGAAGTTTACCCAAATCGAGCTGGTGGTACTGAGCAGAGTCGCCATTTCCTTGTACTCGCCGGTTTTTTTATCCTGATAGTACATGACGCTGTTTTCGCCCAGCTGGAAGTCATCCAGGCTCAGGTCAGCCACAGGGACAATGACCGTTTTCATGTAAATGGCCAAAAAGCAGCACATAATGGCGCCGGTGCAGAGACCAACCAGCAGCAGCGTGCCGAGGACCTTCAGGACCTTGGACCCGCGCTTGCGGGGCTTATTCCTGGGACGGCGGGCAGACTCCGAATGGTGGGGCGGCTGCCGCCGGGATGGGTATTCACTGTTTTCGTAGAGAGAGTGATCTCGTTCAGACATAGTTTTTACCTCCGATCGGACGCGAACGATCTGGTTTCGCCCCGATGGTCTTGGATTTCAGGGACGTTTTCCGGCAATTTGTCGGACCTCTTTTGCCGGAATAGTGGCAAATTTACAGATAACATTATAGCAGATATTCTCTGTTTGTCTATTAAAAACCGTTTACGATTGGAAATTCGGAAAAAAATTACAGTCCTGACCTCTTGCATTTTCCCCTGTAACAGGGTAAAATAGACTCACAAGTTAGGAGGTGCCCAACAGACCATGAGTGAAGAGTTTGGACCCGATTTTATCACCGTTACAGACGAGGACGGCAACGATTTCGAGCTGGAGCTCGTCGATACCCTGGAGCACGAGGGCGTGACGTATTACGCGTTTTTCCCCGCTGTGGAGGGCGACGATGAAACTGGCGAGCCCGTGGACGTGGACGCCGATGACGAGGAGTTCGGCCTTGTCATTATGAAGTCTATTTACGAAGGCGACGAAGAGCTGCTCTCCACCCCCGACACCGATGCGGAGCTGGATGAGGTCTATCAGCTGTTCATGGATCGGTTCTTCGAGGACGAAGAGGAATAAATAAATTCCTGCTCGGTGCGTGATGGGCTCTTTTAAACCCACATCTCTTAAACGGGATGCCACCTCACGGTATGACTTGCAGGCCTCCCGCCCCCCTCGAGGGACGGTGGATGTTGGAAGCAGACGAGTATCGTGGAAGCGACCCACCTGCCATTTGTGCAGGTTTTAAACGGGCCCACACGGCCAGAGCGGGGTATATACAATTCCACCGGAACTGAAGTCCGCGGCGTTTGCCGTGGACTTTTTTTGCCCTTTTGCGTGGATTTCCGTGAACGAATTGTAAAACCAGCGCTTTTTCTCCCGCTCCCCTTGAAAGCATATCCCCTTTTAGGTATAATACTGTGGAAACGCATTCCGCCCCTGAGCGGACGCAACTTCTACATCACGAGAGGATTGATCAAACTGTGAGTGCATCCAGAGGAAAGAAGGACCGCCGCAACGACGGCCAGGGCATGTCTGCCCGCGAGCAGCATCTCCAGAAAGAGGCTGCCGCTCTCAAGACCACCAGAATCTATTCCGTCATTCTTGGCATTGTTGCCGTCGCTGCCATATTGATTCTGATTTGGAACAGCGGCTTTATCCAGCGCAGCGCCACCGCCGCCACTGTGAACGGCCAGAAGGTCACCACTGCCGATCTTCAGTTCTACTACAACGCCTCCTACAACGGCATTATGAACCAGTACGCCAGCTCCTTTGGCATGCCCCCCTTCGACCCCAGCCAGTCCCTGGCCGATCAGGTCTATAACGAGGAGACCGGCGAGAGCTGGCACAGCCACGTGCTGGATACCGCGCTGAACAACCTGACTCTGGACACCGCCATGGTGGATAAGGCCAACGCCGAGGGGTATCAGCTCTCCGAGCTTGGCCAGAAGTCCCTGGACGAGACCATCCGCCAGCTGGATACCGGCTGGGCCAGCCGCGGCTTCCCCAGCCGCCAGGCGTTCATCCGCGCCAGCTTCGGCCCCTACATGACCTATGACCGTGCAGTCGAGCTGCTCACCACCCGTAACCTGGCCTCTGATTACGCCGCCGCCCACGTGGATGAGCTGCGCAATACGGAGTACCCCGCTGATCTGTACAGCAGCTACTATAATGAGAACGCCAACGACCTGGACACCTACACCTACAGCCAGGTGATTTTCCAGGCCAAGGTGGACACCAAGGACGCCGACGGCAACCCCATTGAGATGACCGACGAGGAGCGCACCGCCGCCATGGACAAGGCCAAAGCCGAGGCCAAGGCCAACGCACAGGCCCTTCAGGCCCGCCTGGACGCCGGCGAGAAGCTGACGCAGGAGATGCTCGATGAACTGGGCGATACCGTCTTTAACGGCACGATTTCGCAGGATCGCACCGGTTCCCAGCTGAACAGCACCTACTCCGAGTGGATGATGGACCCCGCCCGCAAGTCCGGCGACACCACGCTGGCCGAGTATGACGGCGGCACCCTGTTTAACTACTATGTGGTCCGCTTCGAGGGCCGCAAGCTGGACGAGACTGCCACCGCCGATATCCGCCACATCCTGGTGGCCGCCGGTGACGGCACCGCCGAACCCACCCAGGAGCAGTATGACGAGGCCAAGGCCAAGGCTCAGGCGCTGCTGGACCAGTGGCAGGCCGGTGAGGCCACCGAGGAGAGCTTTGCCGCCCTGGCTGCCGAGAACAGCGCCGACTCCGGCTCTGCTTCCAACGGCGGCCTGATTGCCGGCGTCAGCGCCAGCTCCGGCTTCATCCCCGCGTTCCAGGATTGGGCCCTGGATTCCAGCCGTAAGGCCGGTGATGTGGGTCTGGTTCAGAACACCGGCTCCTCCATCAAGGGCTGGCACGTCATGTACTACGCCGGTCAGGGCGATCCCATCTGGAAGCAGATTGCCACGAACAGCTTCCTGTCCGATGATTACGCTGAGTGGGAGAAGTCCGTTCTGGAGGGCTACGAGTCCGAGCTGGCCTCCGGCAGCAAGTATCTGTCCAAGTAAGGTTTCCCCAAAATATAAAAAGATCCCCGTTCCGGATGGAACGGGGATCTTTTTTACTTGCACAGATCCGCCAGGGCACTGGCACCGATGCGGTCAGCTCCCGCGTCGAGCATGGCCTGGGCCTGCTCAAAGGTACGAATCCCGCCGGCGGCCTTGATCCGCACATCGGGGCTGATATGCTCCTTAAAGAGCCTTACATCCTCCACCGTGGCACCGCCGGTGGAGAACCCGGTAGAGGTCTTGATGAAGTCGGCCCCGGACATGGAGACCACACGGCACATGGCGATTTTCTCCGCTTCATTGAGCTGACAGGCCTCTACAATGACCTTCAGGATACGCCCATTGCAGGATGCCTTCACAGCCTTGATCTCCTGGAGTACCCCCTCCCAGTCGCCCTCTTTGACCATACCCAGATTGACGACCATGTCGATCTCATCGGCACCGCTGCGGACCGCGTCCTCTGTCTCATAGATTTTGGTCTCAGGTGCGTTATAGCCATTGGGGAAGCCGATCACCGTGCAGATCTTAATGCGGTTGCCCACATAGGAGGCGGCCTTTCTCACAAAGCTTGGCGGGATGCAGACGGAGGCACAGTTCAGCTCCAATCCCTGGTCGCAGATTTTTTTCACGTCTTCCCAGGTGGCAGTGGGGTCCAGGATGGTGTGGTCCACCCGGCTCATGATCTCGTTTCGATCCATTTTATTCCTTCCTCTCGTCCGCCGGATTGGCGGCAGGCTTATATTTAGCTCTATTGTACTCCAGTCTGCCCTTCTTTGTCCAGCGTTAACCTGTTTATCGGGTCAAAAAGACCGGCGCTCCGAATACGGGATCATACACCGGTAGACCGAACTTAATTGGGTTTCATGCCGACCTTTTTGTTTTCCGTTGGATCGACGGCAAGCAAAACGGCAGGCAGAGAAGGTTGCTTCTCTGCCTGCCGTTTCTGGTTTTAGGGTACTTCGCGCTGGGCACGGCTCGTTATTCCGGTGTGCGTTACCTTACAGGCAGGCCTTCAGCGCGTCCACCCGGTCGGTCTTTTCCCAGCTCAGATCCAGGTCATCCCGGCCGAAATGGCCGTAAGCGGCCGTCTGGCGGTAGATGGGGCGGCGCAGGTCCAAATCGCGGATAATGGCGCCGGGCCGCAGATCGAAGGTCTTGTTCACAGCCTCCTCCAGCTTGTCATCCGCCACCACACCGGTGCCAAAGGTATCAACACGGACCGAGACCGGCTTTGCCACACCGATGGCATAGGCCAGCTGCACCTGGCAGCGCTTGGCCAGACCCGCAGCCACCACGTTCTTGGCCACCCAGCGGGCAGCGTAAGCCGCGGAGCGGTCCACCTTGGTGGGGTCCTTGCCGGAGAACGCACCGCCGCCGTGGGGTGCGCTGCCGCCGTAGGTGTCCACAATGATCTTACGCCCGGTGAGGCCGGAGTCGCCCTGAGGACCGCCCACAACGAAGCGGCCGGTGGGGTTCACATAGATCTTGGTGTTGGCATCCATGAGCTCAGCGGGGATGATGGGCTTGATGACCAGCTCGATCATATCCTGGCGGATCTGCTCCAGGGATGCCTCGGGGCCGTGCTGGGTGGAGAGCACAACGGCCTCCACGCGCTTGGGCTGACCGTTCTCGTCATACTCCACGGTGACCTGGCTCTTGCCGTCCGGACGCAGGTAATCGACCTTGCCATCCTTACGGACCTGGCTCAGCTGCTTGGCCAGCTTGTGGGCCAGGGAGATGGGCAGCGGCATCAGCTCGGGGGTTTCGTCGCAGGCGTAGCCAAACATCATGCCCTGGTCCCCGGCGCCGTTGTCCAGACCATCGTCCTGGATTCCTTCCTTCGCCTCCAGGCACTTGTCCACGCCCATGGCGATGTCGGGGGACTGCTCGTCAATGGAGGTAAGCACGGCGCAGGTGTCACAGTCAAAGCCGAACTTTGCGCGGTCATAGCCGATCTCCCGGACCACCTGGCGGGCGATTTTGGGGATGTCCACATAGCAGTTGGTGGTGATCTCACCCATGATATGGACCATGCCGGTGGTCACAGCCGTCTCGCAGGCCACACGGGACATGGGGTCCTGGGCCAGCATCGCGTCCAGGATCGCGTCAGAGATCTGGTCGCAGATCTTATCGGGATGTCCCTCGGTGACGGACTCGGAGGTAAAAAATCTTCTTGCCATTTTAAATCATTCCTTTCTGAGGTTGGAGGATGAAAAAACACTCCGCACAGGCGGAGCGTCGAGTCTTGATGCACCCTCATCTTTCGATACCACACCGCCGGATTTGGCACCTTGCGCAAAGGCAGGTTGCCGTGGTTTCATAGGGCCGGTCCCTCAACCACTCTTGATAAGGCTATTTCGTTTTATCATTAGATGATTATAACAGACACGTTCTTCCTTTGTCAACATCTATTGCGCCCCAGTTTGACCAATTATTTGTCCATTTGGGCGAATACGGCAAAACCGGGCCCGGCATTAGCCGGGCCCGGTAATGGGATCGGGGGATTGGGCGTTAGTCGCCCAGGGTGTGCTCACGGGTCAGGGCGGGGTTCACACCGAACTTCTTGCCGTCTTTGTAGACGTAGAAGCCGGTGCCGCTCTTCTGGCCGAGGTAACCGGCGCGCACCATCTTCCGCAGCAGCATGGAGGGGTGGTACTTCTCGCCGTACTCCTGCGCCAGCACGTTCATCACGTTCAGCAGGATGTCCAGGCCGATCATATCTGCCAGCTCCAGGGGGCCCATGGGGTGGTTACAGCCCAGCTTCATGCCGTTGTCCACGTCCTCAACGGAACCGATCTTGGAGCCGACAATAACACAGGCTTCGTTCAGCATGGGCAGCAGGGCACGGTTGACGATGAAGCCGGGCTTATCGTCAGACAGGATCAGGGTCTTGCCCATGTTCTTACCAACCGTGCTGATGGTCTCCAGCACATCCTGAGACGTCAGCAGGCCAAAAATAACCTCGCACAGGCGCATCTTAGGCACGGGGGAGAAGAAATGCATACCGACCACACGGTCAGGGCGCTTGGTGGCGGCGCCCAGAGCGGTCAGGGAGATGGAGGACGTGTTGGAGGCGAAGATGGTCTCAGGGGGGCAGATCTCCTCCAGCTCCGAGAAGATGCTCTGCTTGACGTCCAGATCCTCAAAGGCGGCCTCAATGACCAGCTGAGCATCCTTGGCGGGCGCCATGGTGTCAGCCAGGGACAGGCGGGCCAGCGCGGCATCGCGGTTTTCAGCGGTCATACGGCCCTTCTCCACGTCACGATTCAGCAGACGCTCGATGCCGCTCTTGGCACGCTCCAGAGCCTCCTGGCGCTTATCGTTCAGGGTGACATTGTAGCCGCAGGTAATGGCAGTCTGGGCGATGCCGCTGCCCATCAAACCGGCGCCGACTACAAAAATAGTTTTGACTTCCATGAAAAAGACTCCTTTTCATCCATAAATTCGGTAGGGACTGGGATGGCTCCCTTAGTCGTTCTCTGTGTGCCCTTCCAGTTGCAGCACAGGCCGACCCTCTTTCGCTGTTATCTTAACACAGCCCCCATCGCAAATCTACGCTTATGTGGTCCTTCTGTTGGCGTATCTTATCCTTTGATTCGGCAGAAACGGCTCAAACCAGAGCTTGGTTCGGTTCAGAAGCGATTGAGCGCCACCGAGCCGTCATCCTGGCCCTTTTCGATGGCGCGGATCTGGGCATAATACCCGAACTCTTTGTTCACCTGGACGTAAACCCGGTCCCCCACCTTTTTGCCCATCAGGACAGAGCCCACCGGGGACTCCTTGCTGATCAGGCCGTGGAGCACATCCTGTCGGACGGTGGTGACGATCTGCCAGGTTTCCTCCTCGTCGTCATCCTCCAGGTAGATGGTCACCCGGTCGTAGAGACCGACCGTGTTCTCCCCCGAGCGGTCCTCAATGACCACGGCGGTCTTGATCATATTTTCCAGGAAGCGAATCCGGCTCTCATTCTTGTTCTTGTCCCGCTTGGCGGCCTTATACTCAAAGTTCTCACTCAGGTCCCCGAAGGCCCGTGCCGTCTTGACCTCCTCCAAAAGCTGAGGTCGGAGGGTGATCCGCCGGTAGTCCAGCTCCTCCTGCATCTTCTTCAAATCCATTTTTGTCAGTTCGTTGTGCATTGCCTTAGGCCTCCCAGCCGCTTTGATGGCTCCATTCTACCACATTTCTCCCCCGAAAAAAAGCATCCCCCGGTTCCAAGGAACCGGGGGATCGTTTTGCTTACTGGACGTGGGTATGGTTGTTGATGTGCTTCATGCAGTAGCAGTAGTAGCCGTTGCACTTGGAACAGTAGCGGAACTCCATGTCCGGGTCGTCCGCATCGGTGATCCCGCAGACCGCACACTTATGCATATAGCCCTTGTTTTTCTTGATTTCCTTCTGGGCCTTTTTGAAGTCAACAACCTGTCGGCTGTGCCGGTAGGCCACCCGTTCCCTTTTGCCGCGGATCAGTCCCACCATATCTTCCCAGAAGAAAATAAAGTAGTTCAGCAGGGCCAGGATGGGCAGCAGGGCAAACACAGTGTACCCCTTCACCAGATCGCTGACGATATAATAGAGGAAAAGGGCCGCGTCGAACCATGCCAGCCACTTCACCTTCAGCGGCAGGATGCCGTAGAGCAGTACCTGCATATCGGGGTACAGGGTGGCAAAGGAGAAAAACATGGACATGTTTACATAGTACATGGTGACCGGCAGGCTGAACGCAAATCCAACCATCAGGTTAAAAATGGCACCCAGCGCATAGAACACGGTGAACCGGGTGGGCCCCCACTGGCGCTCCAGTGCGTTGCCGATGTAGTAATAGAACAGGGTGCTCATGGCAAACCACAGCAGAGAAAACATATCGCTTGGGTTAAACCCGTTCATAGGCACAAAAAGGAAGGTAACTACACGCCAAATCTGGCCGTGGGTCACCGCCATGGGAATAAAACTGAGCATTGCGGTGGCCATACCGTTAAAGAGCAGGTCCATCAGAAATACCGCCACATTGCCAATGGCAATGTACTTCATCAGGTTGGGAATGCCAAAATTGGGATGATTGTAACAAAAGCGGTCCAGCCAGCGTGAAACGGCTTTCATGGACAGCCCTCCTATTCTGTTTCAAAGTATTTCAGACATTTAGATATTGTATCCTGTTTGGCTGGAAAAGTCTATGTCCAAAGTGTAAATAATTCGATTCCCACTGCTTGCTCCCGCCCGTTCTCCGCTTTACGACCCACCTGGATTCTGCTATAATGTGGTTGCATTGTGGTGGTTTCCCCACCCTTCGACCATATACAAAGGAAGGTTTTTTTCGTGACTGTTTCCGCGCTTCTCCGCACCCTATACCGGCGCTTTCTCTCGTTTTATAACTCCATACCGCCTCTGCTCCGAGACGCTTTGGTCACCGCGCTTTTCCTGGCCGCCGCCTACTACACCAGCGGCATTCTCATCACGCACACCGGCGAGGAAAATAACTCGGGCCTTGTCTTTGTGCTGGCGGTGTCGTTCATCTCCCTGCTGACCACGGGCTACTTCTACGGCATCGCGGCCTCCATTCTCAGCACCTACTGTATCAATTACTATTTCATGCAGCCCTACGCCCAGTTCTCTCTGGCCCCGAGGGGCTACCCGGTGGCCATGCTGTCCATGCTGGTGGTGTCCTGCATCGTCTGCGCCCTGACGGGCCGGGTAAAGAAGCAGGCCGCCGAGGCCACCCGCAGAGAGCAGAAAACCAAAGAGCTCTATGAGCAGAACCAGAAGCTCAACGAGGAGAAGTCCGCCATTGAGCTGGCCTCCGCCCGGGAGACCATCCGTGGCAACATCCTCCGCTCCGTCTCCCACGACCTGCGTACCCCCCTCACCTCCATCTCCGGCACGGCCTCGGTGCTGCTGAGC
Organism: Lawsonibacter sp.; assembly: GCA_020025455.1. Classification (GTDB taxonomy): domain Bacteria; phylum Bacillota; class Clostridia; order Oscillospirales; family Oscillospiraceae; genus Lawsonibacter. The sequence goes on from JAHHSC010000008.1 coordinate 20,200, forward strand.
AGCGGGGACATCTCCCCAAAGAATATATCGATGGTTCAGGATATCAAAAGCGATGCCGACACGCTCATCGTTATGGTGGAAAATCTGCTGTCGGTGACCCGCATCCAGGACGGCACTATGGCACTGAACCCCCAGGATGAGCTGCTGGAGGAGGTAGCCGGCGACGCCGTCCTCACCACCCGGCGCCGATTTCCGGACTGCCATGTGGAGCTTGTGCTGTCCGAGGACATCCTCTATCTGCCTATGGACTCCATGCTGATCCGCCAGGTCATGGTGAACCTGCTTGAAAATGCCATTCGCCACTCCGGTGACAAGGAGCACATTACCCTCCGGCTCTGCCGCGAGGATGACTGGGCCGTTGTGGAGGTCCGGGACCGGGGCAAGGGGCTTTCGGACGAGATCTGCCAGTCCATCCGGAAGGGTACTCCGCTGGAGCACGTCAAAAGCGGCGACTCCACCCGGGGCATGGGGATCGGTCTTTCCGCCTGTCAGAGCATTATTCAGGCACACAACGGCTTTTTTGAAGCGGGCAATCACCCCGACGGGGGCGCCGTGTTCCGCTTTGGGCTTCCGATAAAGGAGAACAGCGACTATGAGTGAAAAACGCACGATTTTAATCATTGAGGACGAGCACGCCATCAGCAATTTCATCTGCCGCGCCCTCGCCGCCAGCGACTATAAGGCGATCCCCGCCGCCAGCGGCAAGGAGGGGCTGTCCCTTTTTTTCTCTCACAATCCCGATCTGGTGCTGCTGGATCTTGGATTGCCGGACATGGACGGCATGGACGTGTTGGCTCAGCTTCAGGATCTGCCCCAGGAGGTCCCCGTCATCATCATCTCGGCCCGTGACCGGGAGTCTGAGAAGGTAAAGGCTCTGGACATGGGTGCGGAGGACTATGTCGTAAAGCCCTTCGGTGTGTCGGAGCTGCTGGCCCGCATCCGGGCCACTCTGCGCCTGGCCGACCGGCTGAAAGCGAGCCAGGGACTTCAGAAAGATGTGTACCAGGTGAAAGACCTTACCATCGACATCGCCAAGCACCAGGTTCTTCAGGGCGGGGTGGAGATCCACTTCACCCAGAATGAGTTCAAGATTTTGGAGCTGCTGGCTGTTCACGCGGGTAAGGTACTCACCTATGACTTTATCCTCACCAATGTGTGGGGCTCCTATGACGCGGCCAGCGGCAGCAACCAGATTTTGCGGGTGAATATGGCGAACATACGCCGCAAGCTGGGCGAAAATCCCTCCGAGCCCACGTACATTCTCACCGAGCTTGGTCTGGGCTACCGTATGTTGGACGACTAACCAAAAACCGCCTGATTTCAATGAAATCAGGCGGTTTTTTACGTCTCCAGCGCCCGGCGCAGCGTTTCAAGGGCACGCCGCTCCAGCCGTGACACCTGGACCTGTGATACTCCGATGATCCGCGCGGTATTCACCTGGGTCATCCCACGGTAAAACCGCAGCATCAAAATCTCCTGCTCCCGCTCCGGGAGCTTGGCTATCGCCGTACGCAGCGCAAGGTGCTCCAGCACCTTGTCCTCCTCATTTCCGTCGGACAGCATGCCCTCCAGCGTCAGTCCTCCATCCCCTGTCTCTGCCTGAAGCGAGACGACCGGCTCAGTAGCCGTCTCAGCGGCGGCGATCTCCTCCGGTGTCAGTCCGGTATCCGCTGCAAGCTCGGACAGGGTAGGCTCCCGCCCCAGCTGTGCACAAAGCCGCCCCCTTGCCCCGCGGATGCTCATGCCCCGCTCCTTCAATCCCCGGCTCACCTTTACAGGCCCGTCATCCCGAAGAAATCGGCGGATCTCACCGGCGATTTTGGGTACGGCGTAGGTGGAAAACTGGGTGCCGTACTCCGGGTCGTACCCCCGCACCGCTTTCAGAAACCCCAGGCAGCCCAGCTGGTAGAGGTCGTCCGGCTCCACACCCCTGCCGTAGTATCGGTGGACAATGCTCCAGATCAGGCCGTTGTTCTCCTCCAGCACCTGCTGGCAGGCCTTGTTGTCCCCCTGCCGCGCCGCCTCTAGCAGGTCAGGTGCCGTGGTGGTCCCACTCACCGCCCGGCCCGCCGGGCGATGATCCGCCGCATGGTGACGGTGGTGCCCTTGCCGGGAAGCGAGCGGACCCTCAGACTGTCCATAAAACTCTCCATAATCGTGAACCCCATGCCGGAGCGCTCCTCGCTGCCCGTGGTAAAGAGGGGGGTTCTGGCCTGGTCCACATCCTCAATTCCTACCCCCCAGTCCTTCACCACAATCTCCAGGCTGTGGTCCTCCCGGATGCGGAGCTTCATGCTGATTTTCCCCAGGGTGTCCGGGTATGCGTGGACGATGGCGTTGGTCACCGCCTCACTCACCGCGGTCTTGATGTCGTTGACCTCCTCCAGTGTGGGGTCCAGCTGGGCGGCAAAGCAGGCTGCTGCCGCCCGCGCAAATCCCTCGTTGGCAGAAGCGCTGGGGAATTCCAGGTTCACATGGTTGATGCAATTCATTATGTAACCTCCTCGCCTATTCAAATCGGATGAGCCGCTGCAATCCGGCCATCCGAAACACCTTTTCCGCCTGGGGCGGCGTATTCACCACCCGTATGGCCCCCCGCACCGTACCCATGCGCCTGGCGGCCCGCAGCAGGACTGCGATCCCGGAGCTGTCCGTGAAGGTAAGCTCCTTCAAGTCCAGTATCAGCTCCCGGGGCATGATCTGGTCGATGCGCCCGTCCAGCTCCTCCATGATTTCCTTCGCCCGGTGGTGGTCCAGCTCACCCGATATGGACGCCCGCAGGCATCTGTCCTTCTCGCTGCAAATCACAGCCATGTGCGCTCGCTCCTTTCCTTCTCGCATATCCAACATTATAGGGCCCGCCCCCCGTCGAATTTGAGTTTTTCCCGCCGTGGCCCTTCTTATTTACGTTTTCCACATTTTCCCGTACCGAACCTCTCTCTGCGCATAAAAAAAGACCTCTGGGGACGCATGGCCCGCAGAGGTCTTTTCGCTTTAGTTTGCTGTCGATTGGGCCATAGCACGCCTCACAAGCCACGTTCTGACGTGGAAGTAGAGCCAAATGCTCACCAGAGTGGGGAAAAAGTCGGACACCGGTTCTGCCAGGAAGGTGGCATCGGCGCCCCAGACAGCGGGCAGCAGGAAGGTGAAGCCCAAATAGGTGCACTTGCGGAGCACCGACATGGGCAGAGCCAGCTGCATCAGGCCCATCCCCGTCCAACCGTCCACAATGACATACTGCACCCCCAGCGGAATGAGGGAGAGCGTAGCCATACGGATGGCCCGCACCGCTGCGTCAGACACCTGCGCATCCGGGGTAAAGATGTGGGTAAAGGGTGCGGGGAAAAGCTGCCCCAGCAGGAAGAGGATGCCGGTGTACCCCAGCGCCAGGAACGTGATGTACTTCTGTGCCTTCAGGATGCGGTCGGGTCGGCCCGCACCGAAGTTATAGCCCAGAATGGAGCCTGTACCGGCGGTGATGCCCCCCAGAGGCATCACGACCACCAGCAGGAACGACTGGGAGATGGTGGCCGCCGCCACCAGCAGATCGCCCCGCTCCGGGCCGCCGTACCGCTGGAGGACCGCATTCATGGCGATGACCATAATGCCCTCCATGGAGTAGATGAAGAAGGGGGGCAGGCCGGTGAACAGCACCCGGCCGATCTCCTTGAGCCGGTAGCCGCCGAAGGTGATGCGCACCGGGGGCGTCGCGCCAAAGAGAAAGTGGAGGACAAAGGCGCAGCTTGCCATCTGGCTGATGATGGTGGCAAGAGCGGCCCCCTGAATCCCCATTTTGAAGCCGAAGATGAACAGGGGGTCCAGCGCGATATTGAGCACCGCCCCCAACATCACCGACTGCATTCCTTTTTTCGCAAAGCCCTGGCAGATGATGAACTGGTTCATGCCGGTGGCCATGAGCGCGAAGAACGTCCCGAGCACATAGGTGGTGAAGTAGTCCATTGCAAAGGGGAGCAGGCTTGGGCTTGCACCGAAGAGCCGGAGCACCGGCTCCCGGATGACCAGAAAGACCCCTGTGATCGCCAGGGACATCACGGTGAGCAGCATAAAACTGTCGGCCAGCAGCCGCTGGGCACCCTCCCGGTCCTCCTGCCCCATGCGGATGCTCACCAGAGGTGAGCCGCCCATGCCGATCCAGAACGCAAAGCCGGAGATAAAGGTGATGATGGGGCCACAGACGCCAGCCCCCGCAAGGGCCAGCTTCCCCACCTCCGGGATGTTGCCGATATACATACGGTCCACAATGCTGTAGAGCACGCTGACGAATTGGGCCAGCATACTGGGGATGGCTACCCGCAGCACCAGCTTCCCGATCGGATCGCGGCCCAGATCGTTCTCCAGATTCACCC
>JAHHSC010000080.1 GCA_020025455.1 Lawsonibacter sp.
GCATCGGCGAGATCATCGGCGGCTCCCAGCGTGAGGAGCGCATCGACGTGCTGGAATCCCGCATCCGGGAGCTGGGCATGGACCCCGATGACTACTGGTGGTACTGCGATCTGCGCCGCTACGGCTCCTGCCGCCATGCCGGTTTCGGTCTGGGCTTCGAGCGTATGGTCATGTACCTGACCGGCATCAACAACATCCGCGATGTGGAGCTGCACCCCCGCACCGTGGGCAACGCCGAGTTCTGATTGTTCCGCTGAATAAACCGATCCCCCATCTCCGATGGAGATGGGGGATCGTTCCTTTTCTGATTAGGCTGCACTCACAGCACACGGTTTTCCAGCGCTTCTCCGGCCAGATACCGACGCAGATTGTCCTGGGCCAGCTTCACACAGGCCGTCCGGGTGTAGTCCAGGCGCATTCCGCCCGCCACATGGGGGGTCAGCAGCAGGTTGGGGATGTCCCACAGGGGGCTGCTCTCCGGCAGAGGCTCCGGGTCGGTCACATCCAGGGCCGCGCCCCACAGCTTCCCGCCCTTCATCAATTCCGCCAGGGCCTCCTGATCCAGCACAGACCCGCGGCCCGCGCTTAAAAGCATGGCGTCATCCTTCATCCGCTCCAGCCGCTCCCGGTTCATCAGCTTCAGGGTGGACGGAGATTGGGGCAGGGTCAGGGCCACCACATCGGCCCAGGGCAGCAGCTCCTCCAGTTTGTCCATGGAGGTCACCTCATCAAAGCCCTCCACCGGGCCCAGCTTCCGCTTCAGCCCCACGGTGTGGGCGCCCAGTCCCTTGCACATCTGTGCAAAGGCCGCACCCACATGGCCCGCCCCCAGCACCAGAACGTTTGCGTCCAGCAGGGTCCGCATTTTGCCCTCATCGGCCCAGCGGTGCTCCCGCTGCAAATCCCGGTAGGCGGGCAGGCGGCGGCACAGAGACAGCAGGCTGGCCAGCATGTGCTCCGCCACCGACCGTGCGTTGGTGCCGCTGGAGCTGGTGAGCATTGCGCCCTCCGGCATCACACCCACATACTCATCGCTGCCCGCCCACATGGTCTGGAACCAGTTCAGCCGGGGCATCTTGGCCAGGTCCTCCGGCTTGGGGCTTCCGAACATCACCGTGGCAGCGGCAAGCTGCTCGTCTGTCACTGAGTTCCGCCCGGCGTACACGTGGACCGCCTGAGGCGCAATGGATTCAAATTCAGTCTTTTCCGCCTCGTTCACCGGCAGAAGATTTAAAATATAGTCTGACATAAGGTTCCTCCCTGTGTTTTCTGATAGCTCATTATACACGTTTCCCGGTGCCCGTGACAAGAAAAAACTGACTCTTGACGAACCGGGCCGGGCCGCCTATGCTTATGTTGTATCGAAATCCACGGAAAGGAGGCCGCCTCATGTCCATCACCCCCAGTTCTCCCCTCACTGACTTTCCCGGAATCGGGGAAGCCCGGGCCAAAAAGCTGGCTAAGCTGGGGCTGGAGCGCTGCTCCGACCTTTTGAATTACTACCCCCGTGACTACGAGGACCGGCGGCATACCTTCTCCATTCGGGAGGCCCCCATGGGCCTTAAGGTCTGCATCCCGGCTATGGTGGCCCGCCGTCCCCAGTACACGGTCCTGCGCCGGGGGCTGGACATTGTGAAGGTGGCTGTGGTGGACCAGTCCGACACCCTCCAGCTCACTTTTTTCAACCAGGGCTATGTAAGCCAGACCCTCCTGCCCGGCGAGGAATACATCTTCTACGGTGTGGTGGAGGAGCAGAACGGCCGCCGGTGCATGGTCAACCCCATCTTCGAGCGCCAGGATAAGCGCACCTTCACCGGGCGCATCATGCCCATCTATCCCCTGACGGCGGGCATCAGCAACCATATTTTAGCCAATCTGGTCCGCCAGGCTTTGGACAGCACCCCGTCCATCCGGGAGACCCTGCCAGAGCACGTTCTCCAGACGCAGCAGCTCATCTCGGCCGAGGACGCCGTGCGGAATATCCACTTCCCATCGGATGACTACGCCCTGGCCGATGCCCGGTATCGGCTGGCCTTTGAGGAGCTTTTTTATCTGTCCATCGGCCTGAGCTTTCTAAAAAGCCGCCGAAGCAGCGCCGGTCCCGGCCTGCTGATTGCAAAGGAACCGCTGGAAGAATTTCTCGCGCTCCTGCCCTTCTCTCCCACCGATGCCCAGCGCCGGGTCATGGAGGAGTGCGCGGCTGATATGGCCTCCGGCACCCCCATGAACCGTCTGGTCCAGGGGGATGTGGGTTCCGGTAAGACCGCCGTGGCCGCCTGTGCCGCATTTTTGGCGGTGAAATCGGGCTATCAGGCCGCCCTCATGGTTCCCACCGAGGTACTGGCCGAGCAGCACGCGCGGTCCCTCACCGAGCTGCTCTCCCCAGCCGGTGTCCGGGTGGCGCTTCTCACCGGCTCTCTCAAGGCCGCCCAGAAGCGAGCGGTGCAAAAGGCCCTGGCCGACGGGGAAATCGACTTTGTGGTAGGCACCCACGCCCTCATCTCTAAGGCGGTGACCTTCCGAAGTCTGGGCCTCATGGTGGCCGATGAACAGCACCGCTTCGGTGTGGCCCAGCGGGCCGCCCTGGCCGCAAAGGGGTCCGTGCCCCATGTGCTGGTCATGTCCGCCACTCCCATTCCCCGGACGCTGGCTCTCATGGTCTACGGCGATCTGGACGTGTCCGTCATCGACCAGCTCCCCCCCGGCCGCACCCCCATCGAAACTTATGTGATCCACGAGGACAAGCGTCAGCGGATGTACCAGTTCGTCCGAAAGCAGGTGGACCTGGGCCGCCAGGTCTATATCGTCTGCCCCGCCGTGGAGGAAAACCCAGAGGCCGCCCTGCCCGGACAGGCATCCAGTCCACTGGATCTGAAGGCGGTCACCACCTACGCCCAGCGCCTCCAGCGGGAGGTTTTCCCCGATTTAACGGTCGGCCTGCTGCACGGCAGAATGAAGCCCGCCGAGAAGGAGGCCGTCATGTCCGCCTTCGCCGCCGGGAACACCCACATTCTGGTGTCCACCACCGTCATCGAGGTGGGGGTGGACGTGCCCAACGCCGCACTGATGATCGTGGAGAATGCCGACCGGTTCGGTCTAAGTCAGCTCCACCAGCTCCGGGGCCGCGTGGGCCGTGGGAAGCACCAGTCCTACTGCATCCTCATGACCTCCTCCCACCAGCCGGAGACCATGCACCGGCTGCGTATTCTATCCTCCACCACCGACGGCTTCAAAATCTCCGAAGAGGACTTGAAGCTCCGAGGTCCCGGTGATTTCTTCGGCAGCCGCCAGCACGGTATGCCCCAGACCCGTGTGGCCGATCTGGCCGGCGATATGCGGGTGCTGGCTCAGGCTCAGCAGGCTGCCCGCGCCCTGTTGGAGGAGGACCCCGGCCTTACAAAGCCGGAAAACGCCCCTGTCCTGCACCGGGTCCGTGCCCTGTTTGCCGAGACCCCCGACATTTTTAACTAGGAGATTTTATCTATGGATCGACTTGAAACTGCCCGCGCCCTCCGGGGCGATCCCAACCGCCACTATAACTGCTGCCAGGCCGTTCTGGTAACCTTCTGCCCCAAGATCGGCCTGAGCGAAGAGGCCGCCTATGCCCTGGGCGCCCACTTCGGCGGCGGTATGCATATGGGGAGCGTCTGCGGCGCGCTCACCGGCGGGCTTATGGTGCTTGGTCTGCTGGGCTACGATCAGCAGACCTGCACCCAGTTCATCGCCCGCTTCCGCAGCCGAAATGGCTGTGTGAACTGCCCCGACCTGCTCCGCTCCGCCCATGACCGGGGCGAGGAGCGCCACACCCACTGTGACCGCCAGGTCTTTGAGGTGGTGGCCGACCTGGACACCCTTCTAAAGCAAGCGGACTGACCCCTGCCCCCTCCCGGGGAAGCCGGCTGTGCGGGTCATCCCAAACGCAGACAAAAAACCAGAGATGGGGCGTCTGTTGACGCCCCATCTCTGGTTTGATCTGGAAGGATGGATGAAAAAGAGGGAACAAAAGTGTACTGCGGATAAGCCAACAAGAGCGGTAGCTGGCACATCGTTAAATATTTAACTTTTGTTCTGTTAAAACTTTAACATTATTTACTTTAAAATACCATCCCCAAAGTTATTATAAATACCATTCCACTTTACCTATACCGCCCAAGATCACAGGAGGTCCCCTTTGAACGAATTGGAACAACTGCCCATCCCCCTGCTGCTGTGGTACCGGGACAACGCCCGGGTGCTGCCCTGGCGGCAGGACCCGACCCCCTACCATGTATGGCTGTCGGAAATCATGCTCCAGCAAACCCGTGTGGCCGCAGTGCTGGACTACTATCAGCGCTTTTTGGAGGCCGCTCCCACAGTGGCCCACCTGGCTGCTCTCCCCGAGGACCAGCTGATGAAGCTGTGGCAGGGTCTGGGCTACTACAGCCGGGCCAGAAACCTCCAGAAGGCCGCTGTCTATATCACCCAGAACCTGGGCGGCATATTCCCAAATACTTATGAGGCCATCCGTGCTCTGCCCGGCGTGGGGGACTATACCGCCGGGGCGGTGTCCTCCATCGCCTTTGGACTGCCCCGCCCCGCGGTAGACGGCAATGTGCTGCGGGTGTGCGCCCGCATCCGGGCCGACCGGAGCGACATCACCCTCCCCGCCACCAAAAAGGAGGTCACGGCCGTCCTGTCTGAGCTGATCCCCCTGGATGCTCCCGGTGACTTTAATCAGGCCATGATGGAGCTTGGTGCCACGGTCTGTCTGCCCAACGGAGCCCCCCTGTGCACCCAGTGTCCCGCTGCCCCCTTCTGCCGGGCCCGGCGGGAGGACTTAACGGCGGCTCTCCCTGTAAAATCCCCAAAAAAGCCCCGCCGTGTGGAAAACCGCCGGGTTTACCTGCTGTTCCACGCCGACAAGGTGGCTTTGCGGAAGCGTCCGTCCAAAGGGCTGCTGGCCGGGCTGTGGGAGTACCCAAACGAACCGGAGGATGTGGATTCTCCTATGGATTGCTGGGGTTTCCCGGACATTCCTCTGGAATCGGCCGGTACGGGCCGCCATATCTTCAGCCATATCGAGTGGCACATGACCGCATTGGCCGGTCAGCTCCCCAGCGACGCCCTGCCCGACGGCTGGGTCTGGGCAGACCGCTCCGCTCTGCGGGACGTGTACGCCGTCCCAAATGCGTTCCAGTCCTTCTCCCAGGCGGTTTTTGACCGCCTAGGCCACTTTTGATCGAGGTTTTCAACATGATCTGTTCACTCTGCCCCCGCAACTGCCACGCCCTCCGGGATGAGACACAGGGCCTTGGCTACTGCCATATGCCCGCCGTGCCGCTGCTGGCCCGGGCCGCCCTCCACCCGTGGGAGGAGCCGCCCATCTCCGGCACCAGAGGTTCCGGCACCATCTTTTTCTCCGGCTGCACGCTGGGGTGTGTGTTCTGCCAAAACGACAAAATCAGCCACCAGGGCTTTGGCCGGGCGGTAACTCTGGAGCGCCTGGGCCAGATCTGTGACGAGCTGGTGGCCCAGGGGGCCCACAACATCAACTTTGTCAGCCCCTCCCACTATGCCCATGTGGTGGGAAAGCTGCTGGAGGAGCACCCGCTCCCCGTCCCCGCGGTCTATAATACCGGCGGCTATGACAAGGTGGAGACCCTTCGGGCGCTGGAGGGCAAAATCCAGATCTATCTGCCTGATTTGAAGTACCTGGACCGCCGGACGGCCCAGCGCTACTCCGATGCTTCTGACTACCCGGAGGTGGCCACCGCCGCCATTCAGGAGATGTACCGCCAGGTTGGCCCCTGCCAGTTCGACGAAACCGGCATGATGACCCGCGGCCTTATCATCCGCCACCTGATTCTGCCCGGACAGGTGAACCAGGCCAAGGCCGTGATGGACTGGGTCAGTGAGAACTTCCCCAAAGGCTCCGTCCTTTTCTCCCTTATGAGTCAGTTCACCCCCTGGGGCGACCTGGCCGCCTGCCCGGAGGTAAACCGCAAGCTGCGCCGGGGTGAGCGGGAGAGCGCCGCGGCCTATATGCGCGCCCTGGACCTGCCCGGCTTCTGCCAGGAGGCCACCAGCGCCAAGGAGGAATATACACCCCCCTTCGATCTGACCGG
>JAHHSC010000081.1 GCA_020025455.1 Lawsonibacter sp.
GGGCCGTAGATCTCGATGATACGTCCCTTGGGAACGCCACCAATGCCCAGTGCAATGTCCAGGGACAGAGAACCGGTTGGGATGGCGTCCACCACAATATCCAGATTCTCACCCAGGCGCATAATAGAACCCTTACCATAGGTCCGCTCGATCTGGGCCATTGCGGTCTCAAGTGCTTTCTTCTTATCGGAAGCGGGACCTGCCGCCTCCACAGAGGGCTTTTTTGTTGCCATGAAATAATTCAGTCCTTTCCCGCCGGAACAGCCCCGGCCTACGATTCTGTCTGAATGATACCAAAAATCATGTCCGTTAAAACGGACTTTTAATTGTTTGCGGTGCCCTCCACCACCCGCCAGATTCCAAGCGTATCGGCGGCGGTTTTAATATCTTCATAGCCGCATTGGGCCAAAATTTTCTCCACCTGAGGCGCCTGGCCGATGCCAACTTCAAAGATGAGGCTTCCGCCCAGCCGCAGAGCCGTTTTCCACTTCTCGGCAATGAACCGGTAGTAGTCCAGCCCGTCCTCGCCGCCGTCCAGAGCCATGTGCGGCTCGTAATCCTTCACGGATACGTCCAAATTTGGAATATCCCCGGTTGGGATATAGGGGGGGTTGCAGGCGATCACGTCAAAGTCCCACAGGGCAGAGCTTGGGGGTTCCAGGGCGTTGACCGACAGACAGCTCACCCGGGCATTGAGGTTATTTCGGCGCACATTCTGCTTGCAGATACGCAGAGCGCCTTCGCTGAGCTCCCCGAGCACCACGCGGCACTGGGGGCAGTTGGCGGCAATGGCCAGACCCACGCAGCCGCTTCCCGCGCACAGATCCAGGGCGCGCGCCCCCTCGCCCGCCTCGCGGATTTTCAGGATGGCACGCTCTGCAAGCAGCTCTGTGTCCATTCTGGGGATCAGCACATCATGGGAGATATCCAGCGGCAGTCCATAAAACTCCCACTCTCCAATGATATAGGCCACCGGCTCACCGTCCAGGCGGCGCTGGACCAGCTCGTCCACGCGCTTCTCCAGCTCGGCAGAGACATAGAGGGGCATATCCCGATAAAGCTGCTCCCGGCTCTTATCGGCGGCGTAGCAGACCAGTTCTCTGGCCTCCAGCTGGGCCGCCTCCACGCCCGCTTTTTTCAGCCGGGCACGGGTATCTAAAAACAAATTGTTGTAGGTGGTCGCCAATTTGGTCACCTTCCAGTGTTAGTTTTCTCTTGGTTCAAGGCTGTAATTGTATGTACGCTTACCAGGCATCGCTGCCCTTTTCCTCAGGCAGGACAAGCTCCAGGGCCTTAATGCCCACCTCGATCATGGAGTCGTCAGGCTCAAAGGTAGTGAAATTCTGAAGCCACAGACCGGGCGCAATCAGCATACGGGTGATGGGTCCATCGTGGCGGCCCACCCAGCGGTTGAATTCATAACCGATGCCCACGATGATGGGCAGCATGGCCAGGTGCGCCAGCATCCGCAGCAGCACATTGTGGACGGGCCAAATGGTAAAGACCACGGTAGACACCAGAATGGACAGAAAAATAATCACAAACAGAAAGCTGGTGCCGCAGCGTGGATGGTGGCGGGGCTGGATGCGGACATTTTCCACCGTCAGCGGCAGACCCGCCTCATAACAGAAAATGGTCTTGTGTTCGGCCCCGTGGTAGGAAAACACCCGCTTCATCTCCTTCATGTGCGCACACATGGCCAAATAGCCCACAAAAATGAAAATTTTCAGCAGGCTCTCCGCCAAATTGCGGGCCATCATAGACGGGGTAACGAGCGCCACAGCGCTGCCAAGCAGGGTTGGAAGCAGGAAAAACAGGCCGATGGACATGGCCACGCCTATTATCACGGCCAGCGTGGTGAAGAACTTCCCGGCCTTCTCACTGCCCAGCTTCTTGTCCAGCCACTGCTCAAACCGGCTCTCCTCTTCGTCCGCTTCGTCGTCATCCGGGAAAAACTCGGCCGAGTACATGAGGGCCGTGACGCCGTTATACATGGAGTCCATAAAATTGACGACGCCTCGCACAAGGGGCCAGCCAAGTGAGGGGTGCTTGTCCTTTACAAAGTGCAGCTCCTTTACCTGAACCTCCAGGTCGCCGTCTGCCTTTCGGACCACGATGGACTGCTTCTTGGGTCCGCGCATCATGATGCCCTCAATCAGGGCCTGACCGCCGCACATGGTCTTAAACCCCTTGGGGCAGGTCCACTGACGGGAGCGGGTGCTCTGCTCCTGTGCTTCTTTTTCCATAGATGGTAACTCCTTTTATCACTGGGTCGCTGTGCACTATTCTATCAAATAGCTGGGAAAATAGCAAGTATATTAGAACTTACGTTTCAATCTGCATACGGATGGTTACAATACAGCCTCCACCCTCGGCATTTCCGATCTCCAGCGTCCCTTCGTGGCGGGTGATGATCTCCTCACACACGGCCAGGCCGATGCCAGAGCCTCGGGCCTTGGAGCTGCCCTTATAGAACTTGTTTTTGATAAAGGGAAGCTCCTCCTCCGGGATACCGGGGCCATAGTCCCGGATGGTGATGACCGCATCCAGAATATCCTGCCGAAGGGCCACATCAATGCGGCCGCCGGAGCCGCCGTGCTTTCTGGCATTGTCCAGCAGGTTGCAGAACACCTGGCGAAGCCGCTCCGGGTCGCCGGTGATGGGCAGCATATCCTCCTCGCACTCGGTGTACTCCAGCACGATGCCCTCTCTGCGGAAGAACTCTTTGTAGGTATATACCGCATCCTCCAGCTCGGCTTTCAGATCCAGCGGCTCCACCGCCAGGGTAAAGCGGCCGTCCTGCATTCGGCTGAACTCCAGCAGCTCCTCCACCATGTTGGTCAGGCGTCGTGTCTCAGACACGATGATGCTCATGCCGCGCCGCAGGTCCTGCGGGTCTCGGATCTCGCCGCTCTGGATGGTCTCCGCCCAGCCGGTAATGGCGGTGAGCGGAGTACGAAGCTCATGGGACACAGAGGAGATGAACTCAGTCTGCGTCCGCTCCGACTGACAGATCTTCATGGACATATCGTTGATGGTGTCCGTCAGCTCGCCGATCTCGTCATCAAACTTTTTTTCGATCTGGACGCCGTAGCTGCCGTCCGCAATCAGGTGTGCCGTCTCGTTGATGCTGGCCAGCGGCTCCACGATGGAGCGGACAAAGTACAGATTGGAGAAGTAGACCATGGCAAAAATTGCAAGGCTGATGGTCAGGATCGCACCCATGGCAAGCACAAACTGCCGGTCGATGGCTGTGAGCGACGTCACATAGCGAATCACACCCACCGTGACGCCCTGGTAAATCACCGGGGAGGACGCAGCGGCGATGCGCTCGTTGGTGACCGGATCTCTTCCTCTCCAGGACGAGATGGTCTGTGTGTTCAGCGCCTCTCGGATATCCGGGGTGTTGGGGATGGTTCCGGCCGTCAAATCGTTGCCCGAGTAGGCCACAGCGCCGGTCATGTCCAGAAACTGCAGTTCCAGCTGGCTCTTCTCCTCATAGTTGCTCACCATCTGCTGGGCCGCTGCCCGGTACTCCATTCTGGTGTAGTTGCGGAAGCCGTGGGCCAAAGAACCAGACTTCTTCTCCAAGTCGACAAGGGTGTTTGAGTAGTAGTAGCTGAACAGGATCGCGGCCACCGAACCAAAGGTCAGCAGCAGGATCAGCAGCACCACGCTGATGCTATTCAGCAGCCAGCGCTTGCGAATTCCTTTTATTTGTACCTTGTCGGTCAGATCGATCTTTTTGGCCACTGTGCTGTCCCTTCTCTCATCCTGTTCTGGTTTTCTCCGTCAGCTGCCCCACTTATAGCCGTAGCCCCACACCGTATTGACAAACTTGGGCTTCTGGGGTGTGTCCTCGATTTTAATGCGCAGACGGCGGATATTCACGTCCACGATTTTCAGCTCACCAAAGTAATCCTTGCCCCAGACCTTGTCCAGAATTTCCTCCCGTGACAGAGCCTTTCCAGGGTTTTCCATAAAGAGCTTCAGCATGGAGTATTCAGCGGGGGTCAGCTTCACCAGCCGCCCATCCTTCTCCAGCGTCCGGTTCCTGGTATTCAGCAGGAAGGGGGGATCGCTGATCTCGTCGGGGGACGTGCCGCCCTCGTCGCCGCCGGTACGGCGGAACAGGGCATCCACCCGGGCGGTGAGCTCGGCGGGCGAAAACGGTTTTGTTACATAGTCGTCTGCGCCCGTCATGAGCCCGGTAACCTTGTCCATCTCCTGGGTCCGGGCAGTGAGCATGATAATGCCGATTTTGTTATCCATGGCCCGGATTCGGCGGCAGACTTCAAAGCCATCCATGCCGGGCAGCATAATGTCCAGCAGCGCCACCTTCACATCGGGATTTTCCTTCAGTGCAGCCAGAGCATCCTCGCCGGTGCCCGACTCGATGGTCTGGTAGCCCGCCCGCTTCAGGTTGATGACCACAAAGCTGCGGATATTTTCCTCATCCTCCAGGACCAATACCTTTTTCACGGTGGTATTCCTCCCTCTGTCAATCGTAGTACCAGCTGTTCTGGATGGTGTTGAAGCTCTGCAGCAGATCGTTCTGGTCCATGCCGCAGTCCCACACGCCGTCATAGAACCGGGCTGCATAAACTACGTTTTCATCCTCGCGAAGGACAAATCGGTCCCCGCTGGTCGCCTGAATCTGCTTGTTGCTCCCGGTCAGCCGGTAAATACTCAAAAACGGTTTCGGCTCTGCCTCCTGGCCGCGCCACAGCGAGAAAATGACCTCTCGCTGCCCGCTGACCTGATCCCGGCGGGAAATCGTGATGTGATCCAGCCAGCTGGGCGGAATTTCCAGATACCAGGCATCGGCCACGTTATGGTAGGCGGTCATGACATGGCTTCGTCTGCCTCGCTCGTCATAGCGGCCCCAGTCAATCAGCCAGAAGTTCGTGGTGGTAGATCCCCCATAGGAGGGCAGCGGCTTGGGTGTAGGCAGCTCCACCACGCCGTCCCCGTCCACATCGGTCGGGTTCACGTCAACGTAATTCTGTAGCTGCTCGCGGCTGACGCCGGTGTCCGGGTCCAGGGACAGATTTTTCAGTTTTCCGTTCTGGTAGGCCAGCACATCAATGACCCGGTTTCCGTTGGCCAGGGTACCCGTCACATAGATGGCAGGGACATAGAGCTCGCCCTTCAGGTAGTTGGCCCGAATCCGATTCAAGGCCACCAGACCGCTGGACAGGTTCACGCTGTCCACGCAGGTGAAGGCACCTTCGTGCCAGCCGTAGATGGCAACCTGACTGCCAAGACCGCCCGTGTCCAGCTTGACCAGTGCGATCTCTGACCGGGTGTCCCGGTCGATATCGACCAGCTGATAGCCGGAGGACACATCGCTGTTGTCCATGGCGGCACTGCATCCGGTGAGCAGCAGCTCGGTCGCCAGCACCTCCTGGCGGGAAATGTTCATTTGTTCCTTGGGCTGCTCCAGCTCGTCCAGCGTGTAGGCGCCCAGCTGGTAGACACCGGTACTCAGCTGCCAGTTTACCACCAGTTCTTTTATGCCTTTTCCGTTCAGATCCACATAATCAATGGAGTAGATGGCGGTTCCGGTGCCCTCCACTATGCCGGTGACCTGGAAGTGAGACCCGATCTGGCGGAATAGATAGATGCGCAGGGGTCTTTCACTGCCGGGGGCACGCAGGAAAATCAAGGCGGTCTCACGCTCTCCGTCTCCGTCCAGATCCTGGAGCTGGGTTGTGGCGGTGTGGTCGCCGGACAAAATGGCTGCCACCTCCGGGCTGGTCCCGGTTTCCGCCTCCAGACGCTGCTTCACGCTCCGGATGGCGGTTTGCAGCATCTCGTAGCCTGCGGAAGCCTCGGGCAGCTTATAAAGCTCGCCGGGTGAGCGGAACAGACAGCCGGTCAAGAGCATACTCAGCAGCATTCCACACAGGACCAGGCCGTATTTTTTCTTCATCTGTTCCACTTCCTTTCTCATAAAATAACGGTTTTTTAACCCATAAAATGCCTACTTAACATCATAGCACAAACCCTCAAAAATTCAAACTGGTTTTTCAAAAAAGTTCG
>JAHHSC010000082.1 GCA_020025455.1 Lawsonibacter sp.
TCCAAGCAAGCTTTACAGAATTTTGACACACCTCTGGTTTCCGATTTTACATCTGCTTGCTATACTCACAAAAGGGGGTTATATAAGATGAAGAAACGACGAATCATACAGGCGATTATCCTCATCGCTCTCTTAAGTGTTGGAACGGTTTTCTTTTTCCCGCGTTCTATGCTCCATTTTGACGAGCCTATCTCCGAAATAACGGTCATGCTTGTTCATATGGCCGAGGCGGGAAAAATCGAAGATACGACATACAACTATACACCAAACGACGCGGAATACAGCCTGATCCTTGACTGCCTGCAAGACTATTCCTACCATTATTCCTATGGAACGATAAAGAGCCTTGTCACATACCATACGTCTCATTCGGTGGGTATGGAAGGGAATGATGCAGGATATTGGATCTACATCTATCTCGATACGGCCACGGAACGCCATACCATGAACTGTGGCGGTACAGGCGAGATCATGATTGACGATTTTGTGTACCGTGTCGATTATGTTGGGAATCGCACACAGCTCGAGATGATGGAACGACTTCGCTCCATCGTAACGCCTGAATGAAGAACGCGTGGAGGGTACCATGACCAACTTCACAAAGAAGCGGCACCTTTTTCGCGCGATTGGCATCGTCAGCGGTTTTGTTCTCTTACTGTCGCTCCTGTTTTCTTGGCATTTCTTGGTGAACCTGATTTGCGGCATCGTTTTAAGTGCCGATATTGTAATCATTGCCGTAACGAACCGATGCCCGTTCTGCCATAAGTCTTTGCGCCTTGCTCCCATAAAAGGCGAGGAATCCTGCCCTCATTGTGGGTGTAAGATCCATTAAACTTGCGTTTTTACGTTGTTAAAATACGATAGGCTCCGTAACGCCAAAAAAAGCCCCGAAACCGTACGGTTTCGGGGCTTTTTCCATATCATAACTAGGGGAGAGGCTTAGTAGGCCAGCTTCTCATCCAGCCATGCCTTCAGCTCGCTGATGGGCACACGGACCTGCTCCATGGTGTCGCGGTCACGGATGGTGACGGCGTTATCCGCGGGGGTCTTGTCGTCGCCCACCGTCTCGAAGTCCACGGTGATGCAGTAGGGGGTGCCGATCTCGTCCTGACGGCGGTAACGCTTGCCGATGGAGCCGGCATCGTCGAAGTCCACCATGAAGTACTTGCTCAGCTCGGCCTGGATCTCGCGGCCCTTGTCGGACAGCTTCTTGCTCAGAGGCAGGATAGCGGCCTTGATGGGGGCCAGAGCGGGGTGGAAGTGCATGACCACACGCACGTCGTTCTTCTCGGCGTCCACGACCTCCTCGTCATAGGCCTCGCACAGGAAGGCCAGCACCATACGGTCAGCACCCAGAGAGGGCTCCACCACATAGGGGATATAGTGCTTGTTCTCCTCCTGGTCGTAGTAGGTCATGTCCTTGCCGGAGGTGTTCTGGTGCTGGGTCAGGTCGTAGTCGGTACGGCTGGCCACGCCCCACAGCTCGCCCCAGCCGAAGGGGAACATGAACTCGAAGTCGGTGGTCGCCTTGGAGTAGAAGCACAGCTCCTCGGGATCGTGGTCACGCAGACGCAGATCCTCCTCGCGCATACCCAGATCCATCAGCCAGTCGCGGCAGAAGGAGCGCCAGTACTGGAACCACTCGTCCTCGGTGCCGGGCTTGCAGAAGAACTCCAGCTCCATCTGCTCGAACTCACGGGTACGGAAGGTGAAGTTGCCGGGGGTGATCTCGTTGCGGAAGGACTTACCGATCTGGCACACGCCGAAGGGCAGCTTGCGGCGGGTGGTGCGCTGGACGTTGGGGAAGTTGACGAAGATGCCCTGGGCCGTCTCGGGGCGCAGGTACACGGTGTTGGTGGCGTTCTCAGTGACGCCCTGGAAGGTCTTGAACATCAGGTTGAACTGGCGAATGTCAGTCCAGTTGTGCTTGCCGCAGGTGGGGCAGGCGATGTTGTGCTCCTCCACAAAGTTCTTCATCTCCTCCTGGGAGAAGGCGTCGATGGGCTTAGGCAGCTCAAAGCTGTTCTCCTGGGCCCAGTCCTCGATGACCTTGTCGGCACGGAAGCGCTCGTGGCACTCCTTGCAGTCCATCAGAGGATCGGAGAAGCCGCCCAGGTGGCCGGAGGCGACCCAGGTCTGGGGGTTCATCAGGATGGCGGCGTCCAGACCCACGTTGTAGGGGTTCTCCTGGACGAACTTCTTCCACCAGGCCTTCTTGACGTTGTTCTTCAGCTCCACACCCAGAGGGCCGTAGTCCCAGGTGTTGGCCAGGCCGCCGTAGATCTCGCTGCCGGCAAAGACAAAGCCGCGGCCCTTACAGAGGGCAACGATCTTTTCCATGGTTTTTTCGGTGTTCTTCATGTTGATTGCTCCTTTTCCAAGTTTTTGTTTGGCTCGGGACGCAAAAGACAGCGCTTCCTGACATTGGCAAGAGAGGGCCGTGAGGGATTTTGTGTCGGACACAGGCGCGGCTGCGCCGAAATCCTTGGTGGATTTCAAGCAGTCGCAACGCATGGCCGGCGCAAAAGCGCCGCGGCACTCCGCAGACAATCGCAGGGAGGGCTGTCTAAAAATAAACGCCCTGAGCCTACTGCTAGGCTCAGGGCGAACAAAACTTCCGTTTGTCCGTGGTTCCACCTGAATTCGCGTATGGCTTACGCGCACTCTGTCCCGGTAACGGCGGGCGGTCCGTCAGCACATTTCCGTGCTGCCGCTCCAGGGGGCCTTCCCACCAAGCCGTCGGAGGACTTTCACCAGCCGTCCTCTCTCTGAAATCCGGGCCATGGGGTACTGTTCCCTGTCATCGCGTTTTAATATAATGGATTCTATTACAAATAGCTGGGAATGTCAAGGAGAAGCGGCCTTTATCGGCTGAGCAGCTTCTTCATGGACTCCTCCAGCCCCTCCACGGTGAGGGGGAACATGGGGAACACCCGGGAAATCTCGTCGTAGGTCTGGCACCACCACTGACCCCAGTTGGGCCGATGGCTGGGGTTGAGCCACACGGTATTTTTATACTTCCCCTTAAACCGCAGCAGCCAGTCCATGCCGCACTTGGGCCCGTCCTCCTGGCCGCCGCCGTAATAGCCGCCCCGCAGCTCGTAGGGGGCCATCTGGGCATCGCCCACGAAAATGACCTTGTACTCCGCGGACAGATTATCCAGCACCCACTGGGTAGGCACGGAGTTTGCCGAGCGCAGGTAGGGGTCCCGGTAGAGCCGCCCATAGACGCAGTTGTGGAAGTAAAAAACCTGCAAGTCCTTGAAGTGGCCCGACTTGCTCACCGCCTGAAAGAGGGCAGAGCACATCTGGGCGTAGTAGTCCATGGACCCGCCGGAGTCCATGAGCAGCAGCACCTTCACCGTGTTCTCACGGGGGCGCTTATACCGCACCTTCAAAAGGCCGCCGTGGTTGGCGGTATCTTGAATGGTGTTGTCCACGTCAAACTCGGTAGGCGGGAGGTCCACCAGACCGGAATACTGCCGCAGACGGCGCAGGGCCACCTGGAACTGGCGGGTATCCAGGGTATTGTCCCGCCGGAAATCCCGGTATTTCCGCTCGCCCGCCACCCGGAAGGCCCGGTGGTGCATACTCTCACCGCCCACCCGGATGCCGTTGGGGGAGTTGCCGCTGTTGCCGAAGGTGGACATCCCGTGGGTCCCCACCCAGTAGCTGCCGCCGTTGTGCTCCTCGGTCTGCTCCTGCATACGCTCCCGGAGCATTTTTTCAATGTCCTCCTCGGAGAAGCCCAGGTTTTTCAGGGCCTGCTCCTCGTCCCAGGCGGCGTAGTCGGTGAGCACATCGGGCCGGTCTAACCAGTCCAGCAGCTCCTGACTGACCTCCTGCTGGAAGGGCACATCCTTAAAATACGCCAGGAAGGTCCGGTCGAAATTGTCGAAATCGGCCTCGCTCTTCACCAGCAGACAGCGGCACAGCTCGTAAAACCCCGAAAAGCTGGAGCCGTGCAGCCCCTTTTTCAGCCCCTCCATCAAGGTCATCCACTCGGTGAGGGACACGTTCAGCCCGTTTTTCCGGAGCAGATACAAAAAATCTACGAACATATGGGTCCTTCCCCCAGCTCAGCGCCAGGTCCGGCGCAGGGCATCCATGTCCTCGTTCTTCTTCAGCAGCACGCCCAGGTAGGGGACCTCCTTCACCACCCGGTCGGGGCTGACGCCCCCGTGCTGGAGGGCCAAGATCCAGTCCACGATCTCGCTGGTGGAGGGCTTCTTCTTGATCTGGGGCATGGACCGGATCTTATAGAAGGCGGTGAGCACCTGGTCCAGCAGCGCCTCGTCCAGCTGGGGGAAGTGGACCCGGACGATGTCGGCCATCAGCTCCCGGTCCGGGAAGTCGATGTAGTGGAACACGCACCGGCGCAGGAAGGCATCGGGCAGCTCCTTCTCGGCGTTGGAGGTGATGATGACCACGGGGCGGTGCTTGGCCTTGACGGTGCGGCCCGTCTCCGGGATGTGGAACTCCATCCGGTCCAGCTCCCACAAAAGGTCGTTGGGGAACTCCAAATCGGCCTTGTCGATCTCGTCAATGAGGAGGATGACCTGCTCGTCGTCGGTGAAGGCCTCGCCCAGCTTGCCCAGCTTCACATACTTCTCCACGTCGTCCACGTTCTGTCCGCCGAACTGGCTATCGTAGAGGCGCTGCACCACGTCGTAGACGTAGAGGCCGTCCTGGGCCTTGGTGGTGGACTTGATGTTCCAGATGATGAGCTTCTTCCCCAGCGCAGCGGAGATGGCCTCGGCCAGCATGGTCTTGCCGGTGCCCGGCTCGCCCTTGATGAGCAGGGGCTTCTGGAGCACCATGGCGATGTTCACCGCCCGCAGCAGGTCCTCCGAGGCCACATACTGTTGGGTCCCTTTAAATTCCTTCATCGTTCCATTCCTCCCGTTATCGGCTCGTTTTGTTGTAGTGATTTTATCGGGTTTTCGGGAAAATTGCAAGAGGGGAGAAGCCCGGTTTTTCCTGCGTGTCCTTCCAGAAACAGGAAAAGAGGACTGGTTTTCCAGTCCTCTTTGTATTATTTGCGGAATTTTTGACTCTCTGTAACGGCCAATTCGTCGCAGCGGTTGTTAAACTCGTTCTCTGCGTGGCCCTTGACCCAGTGGAGGTTCACCTGATGGACCTCGGTAAGGTCCAGCAGCCTTCCCCACAGGTCGGGGTTGAGGGCGGGCTTTTTGTCCGACTTGACCCAGCCTCTGGCCCGCCAGCCCTTGGCCCAGCCCTTGTCCAGGCCGTCGATGACGTACTTGGAATCGGAGTACAGCTCCACCACGCACGGCTCTTTTAAGGCCGCCAGGGCCGTGATGACCCCGGTGAGCTCCATGCGGTTGTTGGTGGTCTGGGCCTCGCCGCCGGAGAGCTCCTTCTTGTGGGGGCCGTACATGAGGATGGCGCCCCAGCCGCCGGGGCCGGGGTTGCCGCTGCACGCGCCGTCGGTGTAGATGGTGACAGTTTTCATGGTTGCTCCTCGGTCGGTAAGACTCACCGCTCGTTGGCGGTCTCACGGATGATCTGGCTCTTCTTCGCCTTGTACTCTTCCTCGCTGTAGAGGCCGGCCTCTTTCAGCGTCTCCAGCTGCTCCAGCCGCTTGGCCCGGCAGTGGTCGGTAAGGCCGCCGTGGATGTGGGCGGGGGCGGCCCGGCCGGGATCGGCGGTAGACCGCTTTTTGGCCGAACGCTCCGGCCGGTAACCCGGGTCAGCCCGGTGCTGGTCTGCTCGGTCATGGTTGGAGCTTGGCAGGTTGCCCTTGCCGATGAAAACGCCGTTCTTTCCAAGCTTTACAATCAGCATCACCACGGCGGCAATGGCCGCCAGCAGAAAACCGATGGGGCCGCTGATAACAAAGAGGAAGAACCCGATCAGGGCCCAGGGGAGACCGCTCTTCTTCTCGTCTTTTTTGGGGTTTGAATGGGGTTTGAGAGGGGAGTTCAACTGTGCCATCGTAACGTCTCCTTTCTGCCGCTCACAGCTGCCGCAGGATCTCCTGCCGCTTCTGCTCATACTCCCGGTCGCTGATAAGAC
>JAHHSC010000083.1 GCA_020025455.1 Lawsonibacter sp.
AGAATATTATACCACAAGCCACTGGGAGGGTAAAGAGAAGATCCGGGCTTCCCGGCAAACAGGCCCACCGCGCAAAAAGCGGCCCGTTCCCATGGAACGGGCCGCTTGGGATAACCTATTATTCCTCCGCCATGGCCTTAGCAGCGGCAATGGCTTTCTCCTGGGCTGCGGGGGGGCAGTCCTCATAGCGGACAAAGTGGAAGGTGTAGGTGCCGCGGGACTGGGTCATGGCGCGCAGGTCGATGGCATAGCCGGTCATCTCGGCCATGGGGACCTCAGCCTCGATCACCTGCTCGCCGTCGTCGGTGGGCTCCATTCCCATGACACGGCCCCGGCGCTTGTTGAGGTCGCCCAGAACATCGCCCATGTAGCTGTCGGGCACCGTGACCTTCACCTCGCCCACAGGCTCCAGCAGCACGGGGCTGGCCTCGGGCATTGCGGCCTTATAGGCCAGCTGGGCGGCGGTCTTGAAGGCGATTTCGGAGGAGTCAACCGGGTGGTAGCTGCCGTCATACAGCACGGCCTTCAGGTTGACCACCGGGTAGCCGGCCAGAGGACCGTGGACGCAGGCCTCGCGCAGCCCCTTCTCAACGGCGGGGAAGTAGTTTTTGGGCACGGAGCCGCCAAAGACTTCCTCGGCAAAGACCATCTCCTCCTCGTCGGGGTTTGGCTCGAAGCGAATCCACACATCGCCGAACTGACCGGAGCCGCCGGTCTGCTTCTTGTGGCGGCCCTGCTTGGACACGGGCTTGCGGATCTTCTCCCGGTAGGGTACCCGGATCTCCTCCAGGGCGGCCTCCACGTTGAAGCGGGACTTCAGCTTGGACACCAGCACATCGACCTGAATGTCGCCGGCACAGGTGAGCACCATCTGGTGGGTCTCGGCATTGTTGACAATGGTAAAGGAGGGGTCCTCCTCGTTCAGACGGAACAGGCCCTGGGCGATCTTGTCCTCCTGGCCGCGGGTCTTGGGCACGATGGACACCGCGTAGTTGGGCTCGGCAAAGGCGGGCTTCTTCAGGGCGACCACCTTACGGGAGTCACACAAGGTATCGCCGGTCTTGGCCTTCTCCATCTTGCCAATGGCACCGATGTCGCCGCAGCCCAGCTCCTTGACCTCCTCGTACTTCTTGCCCCGGATTGCGTACAGGCGGCCCATCTTCTCCACCTCTCCGGTGCGGGCATTGACCAGAGGCTGGTCGGGGGTGATGACGCCGGAGAGGACCTTCACATAGGAGTACTTGCCGTACTGGTCCGAGACGGTCTTGAACACATACGCGGTGGGCACGCCGCCGGGCGAGACCACAAAGGGCTCTGTCTCCCCGTCCTGGCGGGTGGCCTTGTGGTAGTTGCCCTCCATGGGGTTGGGCAGCAGCTCGACGATGTAGTCCATGAGCATCAGGGAGCCCATGGTGTTGACTGCGGAGCCGCACAGCACAGGGAACAGGCTCAGCTCCTCCACGCCCTGGCGCAGGCCCTTGATCATTTCAGGGTAGGTGAAGTCCTCGCCGGAGAAGAACTTTTCCATGTTCTCCTCGCTGGTCTCGGCCACAGACTCCTTCAGTGCCTCGTAAAGCTCGTCCAGCACCGGCTCCTTGCCCTCGGGCATCTCGATTTCCTCGCGCTTGCCGTCACGCATCTCGTAGGCGCGCTTGTTCAGAACGTCGATAATGCCGATGACCTTCTTGTCCGCGTCCCAGATGGGCATGACCACAGGGGCGATCTTGTTGCCGTACCGCTCACGCAGCGCGTTGAAGGTGGCGTTGTAGTCGGAGTTATCCTCGTCGGTCTTGGAGATGTAGATGAAGCGGGGCATATTGCGCTGCTCGCAGTACCTCCAGGCCTTCTCCAGACCAACGGACAGGCCGTCCTTGGCAGAGCAGACGATGATGGCGGCGTCGGCGGCACGGAGGGCCTCCATGACCTCACCGTTAAAGTCGAAGGCGCCCGGAGTGTCCAGCACGTTGATCTTACAGCCCTTGAACTCCAGCGGGGCCACAGACAGAGAGATTGAGATCTGACGCTTGATCTCCTCGGGGTCGTAGTCGCAGACGGTATTGCCGTCGGCGCACTTGCCCATGCGGTCGATCGCGCCAGTCATGTACAGCAGACTCTCTGCCAGAGCGGTCTTGCCATTGCCGCTATGTCCAAGCAAACACACGTTACGGATGTTTTGTACAGAATATCTCATGCTCATGGTGGTACACTCCTTATATTTCCGTGCCGATCAAAGTCCCATTTTTCGGTACGTTATTTTCTGTTGGTTATTATACCTTAAAACAGGCGGTCTGACAACTATTTTTTTGACACGTCACTTCTTTTCTGCCTATTTTTGTCCCCTTCATTTCTGCAATGCTTCGTAAAAAGTGCACAAAGTCGCTTTTGCTCTCCATTACTCTATTTCTTTCGTTAAAAAAAGTGCGATTCTGTGAAATTCGAAAAAAATTCGCGCGTCTCCGATTTCTCAGAGGCGCGCGGTTCCTGATTTAGGCGAACGGCGAAGGAAAAACCATTCCTGCCGCACGCCCGCCCCTGGTGCTTACCCGCCGCAGGGGGGATCAGGTTGCATACCGGTCCACAATGTTCAGCAGAATCTGGACGGCACGGTCCATCCGCTCCACCGTGGTACACTCAAAGACCCCGTGGAAGTTAAAGCCGCCGGTGCCCAGGTTGGGGCAGGGCAGCCCCTTCCAGCTGAGCACAGCCCCGTCGGTGCCGCCCCGGACCGGGTTCTCCTCCGGTTCCAGACCCACCGCCCGGACGGCTGCTCTGGCGTTTTCAATGAGGTGGAAGTGGGGCTCTATCTTCTCCAGCATACTGCGGTAGCCGTCCCGCAGCTCCAGCTTGACCGTGCCCGCGCCGTACTTGCCGTTGAGACAGTCGGCGATGTGCTCCAGCATCTCCTTCCGGTGGGCCAGCTTGTCCAGATCGTGGTCCCGGATGATGTAGCCCAGCTTGGCCTCCGACACGTCCCCATACATCTGGGTCAGGTGGAAAAATCCCTCCCGGCCCTGGGTGTGCTCCGGCCGGTCCATCTGGGGCAGGGCCATGTGGAACTCCATGGCCACGTTGGAGGCGTTGATCATGGTGTCCTTGGCCTCGCCCGGGTGGACGGACAGGCCCCGGATCTCCACCACGGCGGAGGCGCCATTGAAGTTTTCATACTCGATGCCGCCCACGTCGCCGCCGTCTACGGTGTAGGCAAAGGCGGCCCCGAAGCCCTCCAGATCGAAGCGCTCCGCACCGCGGCCGATCTCCTCGTCCGGGGTAAAGCCCAGGCACAGTTTCCCGTGGGGGCGGTTCTCCTTCACAATCGTCTCCACCGCCGCCACGATCTCCGCGATGCCCGCCTTGTCATCGGCCCCCAGCAGGGTGGAGCCGTCGCTGGTAATGAGGGTCTCCCCTGCCAGCTTCTTCAGAAAGGGAAACCGGACCGGGTCCAGCACCACGCCCGCGGGCAGCGCAACGGCCTTGCCGTCGTAGTGCTGGTGCAGGATGGGGGATACGTTCTCGCCAGGGGCATCGGGAGCGGTGTCCATGTGGGCAATGAGCCCCAGAGCGGGTTTTTCCTCCAGACCGGGGGTGGCCGGCAGATCGGCATACACATAGCCATATTCATCCACCCGGACCTGGTCACAGCCGATGGTCCGGAGGTCCTCCGCCAGCACCCGCGCCAGCTCCAGCTGTCGGGCCGTGGAGGGACAGGTGTCGCTGGCCTCATCGCTGGTGGTGTGAAGCTTGGCGTATTTCAGCAGATATTCATAAGCGCGCATGGAAACGCCTCCTTTTCTTTTCTGGCCCTATTATAGGCCTTACGGCGCGGTTCTACAACCTGTTTCGATCCTTCTGCATCCCGAAAAAAAGCGCGCTGCGGAGCTTCTCCACAGCGCGCAGCGGCGGTCGAACCCGTCCTTGGCGTTCGACGGACCGCGCAAATTCAATTTTCTTCCAGTTTGGCCGAATCCAGAATTTCCAGCGCCTCGCCCTTGTATTCCGCCCACCAGTCGGCCACACCCGGCTCAAGCTCGGCCAGAAAAGCGCCCAGCTCCTCTCCGGGGTACAGAACGTCCCAGACGGTGTGTCCATCGTAGGTGCCCACGGTCCAGACGCGTCCGGACGGAAGGCGCACCGGCTCTGTCACAAGACCGGTCCCGCCCAGCTCGATGGGCTGCTCGTAGCGGCACAGGCGCACCGCTCCCTCCCGGCCCTTGGGCCAGAAGCGGAGCCCTGTGCAGTCCTCCTCCCCGATGGGCTCCACATCCCAGCCCTCCGGGATGTGGAGGGCAATCAGGGCATGTTCGGTGCGCTGCTCCACGTTGTAGGATTCATCGGGCTTGGCCGTCTCCGCTCCGGTCCTGGCGTCGTAGACAGCGGCGGAGGACGGGGTCTGAGGGTCCTCTGCCGGGATCCCCCTGGGGGACGTGCCGGGAACGGGATGCTCCGTGCCGATGGACACCGCGGTGGGCTGGGGTCCCGGATGGCGATAGGCACTGTAAAGCCCCACGCACAGCAGGGCACAGGCCGCAAGGCCGGTGATGGCCTTGAACTGGGGACGGCGGAACAGGGGCACTACCTTGCTTGGCTTCTCCTGCTCCCCCAGCCGCTCCATGACGCACCTGGTAAAATCAGCGGGAGCAGACATATCCTCCAGGTCCGCCATGGCGGAGTGCAGCTCCTCCAGCTGTGCGGCGATGGCCCGGCACTCCGGGCACCGGGCCAGATGGTCATTGAGCGCAGCGGCCTCCTGCTCGGTCACCTCGCCGTCCAGACGCGCGGACAGCAGCAAGGCCGCCTGCTCGCACGTTATTCTCATGTCGGGTCACCTCCTTGATTCGTTCTCTGATGGTTTAGACGGCGGAACGTGAAAAAGGTTCCCCTCCGCCAGCAGATGTTTTCTAAGTGCGCTTCTGGCCCGGGCAATGCGGGATTTTACCGTGCCCAGGTCCAGCTCCAGGGTCTGGGCAATCTCCTGATAGCTAAGACCGCCCATCTCCCGCATGACCAGCACCTGCCGGTGGTGGGCGGGCAGCGCTTGAAGCCCCCGGTCCAGTGCCTGGCTGCGTTCCCGCTCCTCCAGTCTGTGCTGGGGGTCCTGGCTCACATCGGCCGGTTCGGTCCAGCTCTCCGCATCCTCCGGAGCGGCCACGGGCTGGATGCTCCGGCGGTGCTGCTGCTTTCGGAGAAAGTCGATGCACACGTTGGTGGTCAGCCGGTAGACCCAGGTGGCAAAGCTGCTGTTCCCCTGAAAGGCGGGCAGCCCGGTCCACGCCTTGAGGAAGGCCTCCTGGGCCAGATCGGCGGCGTCCTCCCGGTCCCCTACCATGCGGAAGGCCAGGGAGAACACCCGGTTCTGGTTCTGAACCAGCAGCTGCTCAAAGGCGGCCGAATCTCCGGTTTTAGCCCGTGCCACCAGCTCCTGTTCGGTTATCAAGGTGCACTCCCCTCCTTTGTCGAACTGGACTTTGTATCATGCGCAATAAATCGGGCTTTTCAGTCACACAGGTCCCGCTTGATCCCGGCCGTAATGCGGTACACATCGTCCAGCGTGGTGATCTTCACGATCTGCTCCTTGTAGTATCCGGCGTGGGACACGCCCTTCAGATACCAGGCGTACTGCTTTCTGGCCTCCAGACAGG
>JAHHSC010000084.1 GCA_020025455.1 Lawsonibacter sp.
CCGCCGCCGGAACCGCCGGCGATTGCGGAGACCTGTTTGATGATGTCACCGGCCTTAACGCCCTTCTTGACCGCTTCCTTGCCGCAGACGGCCAGGAAGGTGATCTTCTCGCCCTTGACGGTAGCCAGCACAGCCACCACGTTGGGCTCCTTGTCGCGCAGGAAGTCGCCCATGCTGCGCAGGCGATCCGCGTCAGCCTCAGGGATGGAGGCGGTAATGACCTTAAGCCCCCCCACCTCATGGGCACCAAACAGGAAGCGCTCGGCCATGCTGACCGCCTCACGGGCCTTGAACTTTTCCACCATCTGTTGCAGCTGCTTCATCTCGGCCATGACCGTCTCGGCGCGGTCACGCAGCTCCACAGGCTTGGTCTTCAGCGCGGCAGCGGCCTGGAACAGCATCTCCTGGTTGCGGTTCATCACGTCCAGAGAGTTCTTGCCGGTGGTCGCCTCGATACGGCGGACGCCGGAAGCCACCGAGAATTCGCTGGAGATGTGGAATACACCAACCTTAGCGGTGTTGTCCAGGTGCGTGCCGCCGCAGAACTCCACGGAATAGCCCTCGCCCATATCCACCACGCGGACGGTGTCGCCGTACTTCTCGCCGAACAGGGCGATGGCGCCCTTCTTCTTGGCCTCCTCAATGGGCAGCTCCTCGGTGGAGATGTCATAGCCGTTGAGGATCGCCTCGTTCACCACAGCACTGACCTTGGCCAGCTCCTCAGCGGTCATCGCGGAGAAGTGGGTAAAGTCAAAGCGCAGACGGTCAGGCTCCACCAGAGAGCCGGCCTGGTGGACATGGTCACCCAGCACGGTACGCAGGGCCTTGTCCAGCAGGTGGGTGGCGGAATGGGCGCGCATGATGGCGCGGCGGCGGTCCATGTCGATGGAAGCGCTGACCGTATCGCCCAGCTTCAAAGTGCCCTGGGTCACCTTACCGGTGTGCATATACTTGCCGCCCTTGTTCTTCTGAACATCGGTGACCTGGAACACCATGCCGTCGGCGGTAATCACGCCGTGGTCAGCCACCTGGCCGCCCATCTCAGCGTAGAAGGGAGACTTGTCCAGGACGACGATACCCTCGACGCCGGGCATCAGCTCCTCGGCCTGCTCGTTCTCGACCACCAGGGCAACCACCTTGGCACCCTCGATGGCATTGTGCTCATAGCCCACAAACTCGGTGGCGGGCACGTCCTTGCCAAACTCCACGCCGGCCCAGCCCAGATCACCCAGGGCCTCACGGGCTTTACGGGCACGCTGACGCTGCTCCTCCATCTGGGCGTGGAACTCCTTCTCGTCCAGGGTCATGCCCTGCTCCTCGACCATCTCCAGGGTCAGGTCCACGGGGAAGCCGTAGGTATCATACAGCTTGAAGGCATCGGCACCGGAGAAAACCTTTTCGCCCTTCTCCTTGTAAACCGCCAGCATATCGTTGAAGATCTTCAGGCCGCCGTCGATGGTCTTGGCGAAGTTCTCCTCCTCCACCCGGATGACGCGGGTCAGGTAGTCCTGGCGCTCACGCAGCTCGGGGTAGTGGCCCTCGTTCTCGTGGATAACCGTGTCGCAGACCTTGTACAGGAACGGCTCGTTCACGCCAAGCAGCTTGCCGTGTCGGGCCGCGCGGCGCAGCAGGCGGCGCAGCACATAGCCGCGGCCCTCGTTGGAAGGCAGGACACCGTCGCAGATCATGAAGGTGGCGGAACGAATATGGTCGGTGATGACGCGCAGGCTCACGTCCATGGCATCGGTCTGGCCATAGGCAGCCCCCGTGATCTCCGTGACCTTGTTGGTGATGTTCATTACGGTGTCCACATCAAAGAGAGAATCCACGTTCTGGCATACGCAGGCCAGACGCTCCAGACCCATGCCGGTATCGATGTTCTTCTGCTTCAGCTCGGTGTAGTGTCCTTCGCCGTCGTTGTCGAACTGGGAGAACACGTTGTTCCAGACCTCCATGTATCGGTCGCACTCGCAGCCCACGGTACAGCCCGGCTTGCCGCAGCCATAGGCCTCCCCGCGGTCATAGTAGATCTCAGAGCAGGGGCCACAGGGACCGGAGCCGTGCTCCCAGAAGTTATCGGCCTTTCCAAAGCGGAAAATACGCTCGGCGGGAATGCCAATCTCCTCGTTCCAGATCTTGAAGGCCTCATCGTCCTCCTCATAGACAGAGGGGTACAGCCGCTCGGGGTCCAGCCCCACCCACTCGGGGCTGGTCAGGAACTCCCAGGACCAGTGGATGGCCTCGGTCTTGAAGTAGTCGCCAAAGGAGAAGTTGCCCAGCATCTCAAAATAGGTGCCGTGGCGGGCGGTCTTGCCGATATTCTCGATGTCGCCGGTGCGGATACACTTCTGACAGGTACACACGCGGTGACGGGGGGGCTCCTGCTCCCCGGTGAACCAGGGCTTCATAGGGGCCATTCCGGAGTTGATCAGCAGCAGGGACGCGTCGTTCTGGGGAATCAGGGAAAAGCTGGGCAGGCGCAGGTGCCCCTTGCTCTCAAAAAAGGACAGGAACATCTCGCGCAGCTCATTCAGGCCAAAAGGCTTGGGTTCACGCATGGAAAATACCTCCGTTTTATTATAAATCGTTTAACTGTTCCAATTTTGTCCGGCCTCTGCCGGAACATTCACGCATCAGACTTTTCTGATCTCCAAGCCGATCAGGTTCATCTCAGGATCGAAGGCGATCCGGTACCGCACGATTTTTTTCTCGTGCTTGGCCATAATGACCGCCTCGCCGTACTTCTCGCCGGTTTCCTTGATGGTCTGACCGGTGGTGATGCAGTCACTCTCCATCACATACTCGCCGGCTTTTTTGGCCTCAGCCATCGCGCCCTCTACCTGCTCGGCCGTAACCGTGGCAGCCACATCGGGGCGAAGCTGGTCCACTACAGACTGATAGTCACCGTCTACCAGCAGGGCCACTACCTTGCGGCCCTCGGCAAGGACCGTCTCCTCGTCCATACCCTCGGGCAGAGGATTCCCTTGGTTAGAGCAGCCCGACAGCAGGCCAATGCTCAGAATCAGGGTCAGCACCAGGAGCAGAAGATTCCTTGTTCTAGTTTTTTTCATTTCAACCTCCTTACACCCTTTCAAACGTGACAGCGGCACACGCAAAAAGAAAACCGCCCCCGACATAGTCAGGGGCGGAAAACATCCACGGTACCACCCTGATTATCCTAAATGTTAGGATATCTCAGTCATTCTATAACGGGAATGTCCCGTCCCGGTCATCCCGGGCCGCTCCGAAGTGGCATGTACAGCCCGTCAGGTGAGGGCTCTCACTGTCCCCTCTCGCTTGCTAACCTCTGGCCGTACTTAGCTTCATCTACGCATTTACTGTCACATTATATCACATTCTTCCCTGTTGTCAACTAATCCGGCCCCGTTTCTCATTCATTTTCGTAACGTACATAATTTATGATTGCAATTTTCGTCTGAGAAATATATACTAAGAGACATTACGTTTGCGATTCGTAAAGTTCTCGTAAAGCAAATGTAAAGCATTACCTTGGGGAGAAGCTGCTCCACGGCATCTTTATATGGTCTGTTCGCCGATTGTGACATCGTGTAGAATCGCCCATATAAACGGATGCGTAGCAACTATACTATTCCCTCAGGGTGCAGTTTACTAGTCGTTTATTAATGGAGATCATAATAATGGAAATGTTCAAGCTTGTAGAAATGTTAAATTCTGCTATGGCAATCGTGTTTGCAGTCCTCTATTTCTATCAGGGGATATACGTAATGGTCGGTTTGGTTCGCCGCCGCTGGCAAAATCATCACCAGCCCAGCCGTCTCCACCGCTTCGCCGCTATTGTTGCAGCGCGAAACGAAGCAAATGTCATCGGAGAACTGTTAGGCACCCTGCAAAATCAGAATTACCCAACCGAATTGCTGGACTTGTATGTTGTAGCCGATAACTGTACCGACAACACCGCTGATGTAGCCCGACGGGCCGGCGCGTTTGTGTATGAACGCTTTGACAGCATACATAAGGGAAAAGGGTATGCGATGGATTACCTGTTCCAGAAATTAAAAGAGGCCGGAAAAAACGACTACGATGGTTATTTCGTTTTTGATGCGGATAATCTGGTAGACCCGGATTTTGTTCGCGAGATGAACCGCACGTTTGATCAGGGCTATGATGCCTTGACGTGCTACCGCAACTCGAAAAACTTTGGAAGCAACTGGATCTCGGCTGGATATTCGATCTGGTTTTTGCGCGAGGCTCGTTTCCTGAACTTTCCTCGTATGCTGCTGGGCACCAACTGCCATGTGTCCGGTACGGGATTCCTGATTTCCAGCAAAATTATTGAAGCAAACGGTGGCTGGCCGTTTCATTTGCTCACGGAGGATATTCAATTCTCGGTGGACAGTGCCATTCGGGGACTGCGTGTCGGCTATTGTGACAAAGCGGTAATCTATGATGAGCAGCCTGTCACCTTTCGTCAGTCTTGGAATCAGCGCCTGCGCTGGTCCAAGGGATTCTATCAAATCGATCGGCAGTACACGGTACCGCTGCTGAAGGGCTGCTTCAGAAAAGGACGCCTTGGTAGTTCTTGTTACGATATGTTCATCACCGTCGCACCGGGTATGCTGCTTACGGTTGCCATGCTGCTGATCAACACCGCTTTTTTGATCACGTGCCTCACGCAGCCAGTGTATGTCGCCAGCTACGTCATCCATAAGCTCATCGGATTTATCGTGTTTGCGTTCTTGAGTTTCTATCTGATTTTCTTCTTGTATGGATTCGTCACTGTGATTTCCGAGTGGAACCACATCGTTTCAACACCTTCAAAGAAAATTGGGTATGTGTTTACCTTTCCGATTTTCATGTTCACCTATATTCCCATCGCGATTGTTGCCCTTTTTCAAAAGGTGGAGTGGAAGCCTATCCAGCACACCGCTGCAAGGGGCAAAACGCATTTGTTGCCAGATGATTTGGTAAGGTAAGCTCCCAGCAGAGAATTTTCGGCTCTTGCAGACCCAACATGCCAGCGCCAGGGAGGACGGATCGTTCGATCCGTCCTCCCTGCTTCAAGATTATAAATGGAATTGCTGGTGGACTTCCGGTTTCTGTGCAGGCCCGGCAAAACGGGTGGGGCTCATCAGCCGTTCTGTTTTCGTTTTTGGGGCTTGAGGCTCTTTCCCACCGCCCTTTTCTCCCCCGCTCCCCGCTATCTGCGATCGATCAAAAAAACTCCCGCCAAACCGCTTGACATTTTTAATCAAATGTGCTAAAGTTAATATCACCTCTGATTGAAGAACTACGAGGAGAGATGTCCGAGTGGTTTAAGGAGCCGGTCTTGAAAACCGGTGACTCGAAAGAGCCGTGGGTTCGAATCCCACTCTCTCCGCCACTTTTATTCTCGCAATTGAATCACATTTTTATTTGTAGCCATGCAGAAGTACCCAAGTGGCTATAAGGGGCTCCCCTGCTAAGGGAGTAGACGGAGAAATCCGTGCGAGGGTTCGAATCCCTCCTTCTGCGCCAGATTACACCGATTATCGTTGATAATCGGTGTTTTCTT
>JAHHSC010000085.1 GCA_020025455.1 Lawsonibacter sp.
TACCGCCCCACCTATCTGCTGAAAAAGATGGTCCGCGGCGGACGCCTGGGCCGCAAGAGCGGCCGCGGCTTCTACGACTACACCAAGAAGTAAGTTCCCCCACCATTCCATCCCGGCATCGGCTAGATCCGATGCCGGGATTTTTGAATTTTATCCCGGAATTTCCCCCTCACTTTCCCTAATTTCCGCCTGTGCCGTATTTCGGTTCTCAGGTTTCTGTTTTTTTGCATTTTGCCAAATTTTTTATGAAAAAACTGTTGATTTTACCAATTATATCCCCCTTGCTTCTACACCTGAAAAACGGTATAATTCTAGAGGAATTAAGTAGGTATGTAAAGGAACAAACATCGCAACGTTAGGGAGCAGCCCCTGTGTTGCGCTTTTTTCGGGTTTTGCTTGTTAAATTTCTAACAAAGCTTTGCCACTCACACCCAACATCGTTTGCTTCACTGTCTCTCCTCCAGGCGGGACGGACGGGAGCGTTGACGATATACCGACTGGATTCAAGTATAATTAAGTAAGTAGGAGGACTGTAAAATGGATTTTCATCTGTCGAAAGAACAAGAGATGGTCCGCAAGATGTACCGCGAGTTCGCCGAGAACGAGGTAAAGCCCCTGGCCGAGGAGCTTGATGAGGAGGAGCGCTTCCCCTATGAGACCGTCGAGAAGATGGGCAAGCTTGGCATGATGGGCATCTACTTCCCCAAGAAGTACGGCGGCGCTGGCGGCGACGTGCTGTCCTATGCCATGTGCGTTGAGGAGCTCAGCAAGGTCTGCGGCACCACCGGCGTCGTGGTTTCTGCCCACACTTCCCTGTGCTGCGCCCCCATTTACGAGCACGGCACCGAGGAGCAGAAGATGAAGTATCTGCCTGACCTGCTCTCCGGCAAGAAGATCGGCGCATTCGGTCTGACCGAGCCCAACGCCGGTACCGATGCTTCCGGCCAGCAGACCGTTGCGGTTCTGGAGGGTGATCACTACGTCCTGAACGGCTCCAAGTGCTTCATCACCAACGGCAACGTCGCCGACACCTTCGTTGTATTCGCCATGACCGACCCCAAGGCCGGCAACCACGGCATTTCCGCTTTTATCGTTGAGAAGGACTTCCCCGGCTTCTCCACCGGCAAGCACGAGAAGAAGATGGGTATCCGCGGCTCCTCCACCTGCGACCTGATCTTTGAGGACTGCATCGTCCCCAAGGAGAACCTGCTGGGTCAGGAGGGCAAGGGCTTTAAGATCGCCATGATGACGCTGGACGGCGGCCGTATCGGCATCGCTGCTCAGGCTCTGGGTCTGGGCGAGGGCGCCATCGACGAGGCCATCAAGTACACCCAGGAGCGCGTGCAGTTCAAGCGCCGCCTGAGCCAGTTCCAGAACACCCAGTTCCAGCTGGCTGATATGCACACCCGTATGCAGGCTGCTCAGTTCCTGGTTTACAGCGCTGCTATGAAGAAGCAGAACCACGAGCCTTACTCCATGGACGCCGCTATGGCCAAGCTGTTCGCCGCTGAGGCCGCCTCCGACGTCACCCGCCGCGCCGTCCAGCTGTTTGGCGGTTACGGCTACACCCGTGAGTACCCCGTGGAGCGCATGATGCGCGACGCTAAGATCACCGAGATCTACGAGGGTACTTCTGAGGTCCAGCGCATGGTCATTTCCAGCCACCTGGGTGTGAAATAAGTTAGGAGGCAGTTTAAAATGAAAATCATTGTTTGTGCTAAGCAGGTCCCCGATACCTCCGGTAAGGTGGCCGTCAACCCCGATGGCACCCTGAACCGTGCCTCCATGGCCGCTATCACCAACCCCGACGACCTGAACGCCGTTGAGGCTGCTCTGGCTTTGAAGGAGCAGACTGGTGCCGAGGTCGTGGTCGTCTCCATGGGTCCCCCTCCCGCAGAGGCTATGCTGCGTGAGATCCTGGCCCGCGGCGCTGACCGCGCTGTGCTGGTGTCTGCCCGCGAGTTCGGTGGTTCCGATACGTACGCCACCTCCCAGATCCTGGCCGCTGCCATCAACAAGATCGGCATTGAGCCTGAGGACATCGTCATGTGCGGCCGTCAGGCCATCGATGGCGACACCGCCCAGGTCGGCCCCCAGATCGCAGAGAAGCTGGGTCTGCCCCAGGTTTCCTACGCCGCCGACATCAAGAAGGACGGCGATACGCTGACCGTCAAGCGTATGCTGGAGGACGGCTACATGACCATTCAGGTCAAGACCCCCTGCCTGATCACCTGCATCAAGGAGCTGAACGCTCCCCGTTATATGAGCGTGGGCGGCATCTTTGAGTGCTACTCCAAGCCCTGCGAGGTCTTTGACTACAATGCTCTGAAGGACGATCCCCTGATTGATGCCGCCACCATCGGCCTGAAGGGTTCTCCCACCAACATTCTCACCTCCTTCACTCCTCCCCAGAAGGGTGCCGGCATGATGATGGAGGGCGCCGACAAGGCCACCTGCGAGGAGCTCGCCGGCATCCTGGCCGCCAAGCACCTGATCTGATAGAAGGGAGAATTGAAGAATTATGTCTAATTTTAACAACACTGATCTCGCTGCCTTCAAGGATGTATGGGTATTCTGTGAGCAGCGTGAGGGCGAAATGATGCCCACTTCCTTTGAGCTGATCTCCGAGGGCCGCAAGCTGGCCGACGAGCTGGGTGTCAACCTGTGCGGTCTGCTGCTGGGCGACAACGTTGAGGGTCTGGCCAAGGAGCTGGGCGGCTACGGTGCTGACAAGGTCATTGTCTGCGAGAGCCCCCTGCTGAAGCACTACACCACCGATGCCTACACCAAGGTCATCTGCGACGTCGTGGAAGAGATGAAGCCCGAGATCATGCTGATCGGCGCCACCAACATCGGCCGCGATCTGGGTCCCCGCTGCGCTGCCCGTCTGCACACCGGTCTGTGCGCTGACTGCACCCACCTGGACGTGGACATGGACATCTACAAGGACTTCCTGCGCAACGCCTCCACCCTGGCTGAGCCCCGCATCGAGGCCGTCAAGACCGCTAAGGTGCTGGGTGAGGACCACGATGTGTCCCGCGACCTGAAGATGACCCGTCCCGCTTTCGGCGGCCACCTGATGGCTTCCATCATCTGCCCCCGTTTCCGTCCCGCCATGGCCACCGTCCGTCCCGGCGTTATGAAGAAGAACGCGTTCGACCAGGCCAAGGCTGACGCCTGCGAGATCGTGAAGCCCGCTTTCTCCCTGACTGAGGCCGACGTTGAGACCAAGGTTCTGGAGGTTGTGAAGGCCGCTGAGAAGCTGGTTGACCTGATCGGTGCCGACGTGGTCGTCTCTGTGGGCCGTGGTATCTCCAAGGATGTCGAGACCGGCATCAAGCTGGCTGAGGAGCTGGCTGAGGTTCTGGGCGGCGTTGTTGGCGCTTCCCGTGCCGTTGTCGACTCCGGCTGGATGACTGCCGACCACCAGGTCGGTCAGACCGGCAAGACCGTTCACCCCAAGATCTATGTTGCCCTGGGTATCTCCGGTGCCATTCAGCACAAGGCCGGTATGCAGGACTCCGAGACCATCATTGCCGTGAACAAGTACGAGAACGCTCCCATCTTTGAGATTGCGGACTACGGCATCTGCGGCGACCTGTTCAAGGTCACTCCTATGCTGATCGATGCCATCAAGGCTGCCAAGGCTGCCAAGTAAGCATCCCTGTTCAGAATAAAAAATTCCCTGTTCCAATTGGAACAGGGAATTTTTTATTCCCCGCAAAGAGGGCATGGTTTGAACCAGACATTCCGCTTCTTCCCGTGCAAACCAATGTCTCTTCCTGCCAGCTCACAGCCCGTCTCTTCGAAAAAAGCGAACCCGGGGGCCGGCGATGGCATAGTCTGGAGCAGCACAAGGCGGGGAGGTCACAACATGAATCAGAGTTTTTGGATTGCGGGAGGCGACGCACGTCAGCTCGCCCTCGCGAAGCTGCTTGTCCTGGACGGCTGTCCGGTCAAGACACTGGCCCTTGGGTCTGAACCAGCTGCGTTTGGTGCAGTACCAGTGGACCGCTTTTGCCCGCAGAGTCGGGATGAGGTTCTTATTCTGCCTCTCCCCGTGTGCTCCGCCCCCGGCATGCTGCATGCACCGCTGTGGAGTACCCCCGTCCCTCTGGCCCCAATTTTGGACGCCGCGCTGCCCGGTCAGCTCATCTTTGGCGGCAAGGTAGGCGAGGAGATCCAGGCTCCAGCGGCGGCACGCGGTCTGACCGTCCGGGACTACCTGGGGCGGGAAGAGCTGGCCATCGCAAACGCGGTGCCCACAGCGGAGGGGGCTGTACAGCTGGCCATGGAAAAACTGCCCATCACCATCCATCGGGCCACGGTACTGATTTTGGGCTTTGGACGGGTGGGCATGGCTACAGCCCAGCGGTTCGCCGCCCTGGGTGCCCGCGTCACCGTGGCCGCGCGGCGGTATGAGGCGCTGTCCCTTGCGGAGAGCATGGGACTAGAGTGCGTCCCCCTCAGCGGGCTTACGCGTTTGAGCTCTTATCAGCTGGTGGTCAACACCATCCCCGCCCCCGTGCTGGACCGGACCGTTCTGAATCGGCTGAGGCCCGACTGTCTCATTCTGGATTTGGCCTCCAACCCCGGCGGGGTGGACTACGCCGCCGCCCAGGCGCTGGGGCTGGAGGCGGTCCACGCTCTGGCGCTTCCCGGCAAGGTGGCACCCGTCACCGCCGGGAGCGCCATCCAAAACACCATCTATCATATGCTCGCAGAGCTTGAAAGGGAGGTCCCAATTGGAACATAAAACCGTCGGATTCGCCGTCTGCGGATCGTTCTGTACCCATAGCAAGGCCATGGCCGCTCTGGAGCAGGTCAAGGCACAGTTTGACCATGTGATCCCAATTGTATCCGAAGCCACCGCCGACATGGACACCCGCTTTGGCAAGGCCCACGACCTGATGCGGGAGATGGAGCGCATCTGTGACCACCGGGTCATCTCGACCATCAAAGCCGCCGAGCCCATCGGCCCGCAGAAGCTCCTTGACCTGCTCATCATCTGCCCCTGCACCGGCAACACGCTGGGCAAGCTGGCCGCCGGGATCACGGACAGCACCGTGACAATGGCCGCCAAGGCGCACCTGCGTAACCAGCGCCCCCTGCTTATCGCTCCCTCCACCAATGATGGGCTGGCCGCCTCCGCCCAGAACATCGGGGCACTGCTCCCCCGAAAATACATCTACTTTGTCCCCTTCGGCCAGGATGCCCCCACGCAGAAGCCCACCTCCCTGGTGGCCGACTTCTCCCAGACCGCAGCCGCGGCCCTGGCCGCTCTGGAGGGCGAACAGCTCCAACCCATGCTCACGGTTCC
>JAHHSC010000086.1 GCA_020025455.1 Lawsonibacter sp.
CCACCGGCCACCAGCCGGTCTATGTGGATCTGCCCGATCCAAGAACCCAACAGGCGTAAAAAACGGCCCGGTGTTTCCCACACCGGGCCGTTTTCTTTCTATGGTACGGCCGCGTTTTCCTGCGGTTGCAGCGCACAAAAGCGGCGGCCCCGTGAACGGGACCGCCGCTTGCTTTGTCAGTCGACCAGCTCTCCCCGCAGGACGGAGCCGTCTGTGGAGGTGATTTTCACATTCCGGATGACATTGTGGAGGGTTTCTTCCCCCTTCACCCACACCTCGGTATAGCGGGTGGTATAGCCCCGCCAGTGTCCGTCCCGCTCCTCCTCAAAGAGGACGGGGACCGTTTTCCCAACCCAGCGCTCCAAAAAGGTCCGTTCCATGGCCGCAGCCACAGCCGCGCCCCGGTGGGCGCGGTCCTCCTTCACCGCGTTGAGCACCTGACCGGGCATCTTGTCGGCCGGTGTTCCCGGGCGGCGGGAGTAGGGGAAAATGTGCATGGCGGAGAAGGCGCACTTCTGGATAAACGCCAGCGTAGAGGCAAACTCCTCCTCGCTCTCGCCGGGGAAGCCCACGATCATATCGGTGGTAATGCCGGGGTCCTCAAAATGCTGCCGCAGCAGGGACACGCTCTCGTAGAAGCGGGCCGTGTCGTACTTCCGGTTCATCCGCTTCAGCACCGTGTCGCAGCCGGACTGCATGGACAGGTGGAAGTGGGGGCACAGGTTTGGCAGCTGGGCCGCCCGGCGGCAGAACTCCTCGGTGACGGTCCGCGGCTCCAGAGAGCCCAGACGCACCCTGCATTCCGGGGCTGCGTGACAGATGGCCTCCACCAGATCAATGAGCGAGGTGCCGTCCTTAAATTCCCGGCCCCAGGACGAAATTTCAATGCCGGTGAGCACCAGCTCCCGGTAGCCCTCCTGCTGAAGCGTGCGCGCCTCACGCTCGGCCTGCTCCATGGGCAGGGAGCGGACCGGGCCGCGGGCGTAGGGAATAATGCAGTAGGTGCAGAAGTTGGCACAGCCGTCCTCCACCTTGAGCATGGCACGGGTGCGGCCCTCCAGCCCGCCTGCGGGCAGCACCTCAAAGGCCCGCCGCTTCAGGGCATCGTCCAGATGTGTGATGGGCTGACGCTCCCCGTACGTCTTTTCCAGCAGCTCGACAAAGCCGTTGCGGTCGTTGGTCCCGGCCACAAGGTCGATGGACAGCCCCTCCATGTCCTTGGGGTGGGTCTGGGGGTAACAGCCGCACACGGCGATGACCGCATCGGGGGCGTTCTTTCTGGCCCGGCGGATGACCTGCCGGGACTTTTTATCACTCACCGCTGTGACGGTGCAGGTATTGATGATATAAGCGTCTGCTTCCTCTTCAAAGGGGACCACCGTGTGGCCTCGCTGGGTCAGCAGCTGTTCCAGGGCCTGCGTCTCGTACTGGTTGACTTTGCAGCCCAGTGTATAAAATGCAACTTTCATGGTTTCTCCCGCCTTTTGGCAATTTGGCTCCATTCTTTTTGATTTTCCACCATATTATACGGAAAAGAACCATATCGGTCAAGGCGGCGGGAAGATTTTCCTTTCCTGCCGCTGCATTTCGTCGTGTGTATGGCAGAAGCACAAAAAACCGTTTTATCCCTAGGGGGTGCTTTTTGTAATTTCGCTGTTTTTCATTGACGGAATTTGAAATTCCTTGTAGAATGATAGCAGTATCGCAACGTCAAATTTACGCACCCGGATGTGGGTTTCTCCGGGTGACTGCTCATAAAATGGAGGTATCTACCATGGCTGACAAACAACCTTCCAACCGTCGCGCTCCCAGCAGCCGCCAGGAGCCTTCCCGCCGCGGTTCCCGCGAGCGTCCGGATACCCGTGACCGCCGGACGCAGATGATTCACTGTGACCGCTGCGGTGAGGACTATTCGGCCACCTACCGCCGCTGCCCCTTCTGTGACGAGCGGCCCAACGGCGGCAAGCGGCAGACCAACCGCCGCGGCGGCGGCTACGGCGCACCGGTGAACCCGGTCCAGGTGGCCAGTGTGGTTGTGGGCCTGGTTATTATCATCGCCGCCTTCTACATCCTGTTCACCAAGGTGGTTCCCTTCTTTAGCGGCAAGGATACCCCCTCCGATCCCGTGTCCCCCGGCTCCAGCACCAGTCAGATCGATCCAGGGCCCTCCCAGCAGCCCTCCGATGTGCCCAGCGACCCTGTGCCCCCTCAGCCCCCCGCTGTGCCTGTCACCTCGCTCACGCTGGACAAGACCGACTTCACCCTGGCCCCCGACGAGCACGCTGCCCTGAAGGCCACCGTGGTTCCCCAGGATGCCGGAACGGTGGTCTGGACCTGTGACCGCCCCGAGGCGCTGTATGTGTCTGAAACCGGTACGGTCATTAACATCAACTCCGGCTCGTCCAAGGTGAAGGCCACCGTCACCGCCTCCATCGGCGGCAAGACCGCCACCTGCACCGTCTACTGCAAGCCCGGCTCTAAGAACGCGCCTCCCGCCACGCCCAATGCTCCTGCCCCCTCCACGCCCGCTACTCCTGCCCCCTCCACGCCCACGGCTCCCGAGCCTCAGCCCTCTGCTGGAACCCTGGCTCCCGGCACCGAGGCGGTCATCACCGGCGCGGGCAGCGGTCTGAACGTCCGCTCCGGCCCCAGCACAGACTCTGAGGTGGTGGCCAGCATCCAGAACGGCAACACCGTCATTATCAAGGAAAATGCGGGCAACGGCTGGTACAAGGTGGACTATGGCAACCATAAGCTTGGTTACATCTCCAGCTCCTTTGTCAAAACCAAATAACGCCTTTTCGGGCACTGCGGTTTCCGCAGTGCCCGTTCGTTTTCCCCTCGTCCCGGCTCCCCGTTCTATTGATTTTTTGTGGGAACTACGCTATGATAAGAGTGAATGATATGCCCTTTTCTCAGGGCCTTAAAGGGGGAACTTTCCCATGCGGGATGGATTTATCAAGGTAGCGGCCGCCACACCAGAGATTCGGGTGGCTGACTGCGCCTACAACGCAAGTGTGTGCATCGACCTGATCCACCAGGCGGCCGGTCTGGGTGTAAAGGTGCTCTGTCTGCCCAGGCTGTGCCTCACCGGCAGCACCTGCGGCGACCTTTTCTTCCACGACGTCCTGCTCAGCGGCGCCGAGTCCGCCCTGGGCGACGTGATGGCCGCCACCGAGGGGCTGGACATGGTCATCGCCATCGGCCTGCCCGTGCGCACCCAGCGCAGCCGCCGGCTCTACGACTGCACCGCCGTGCTCCACAAGGGCGAGCTGCTGGGCCTTATTCCCGCCCAGGCGATCCCCCAGGAC
The DNA here is from genome assembly GCA_020025455.1 of Lawsonibacter sp. Taxonomy (GTDB): domain Bacteria; phylum Bacillota; class Clostridia; order Oscillospirales; family Oscillospiraceae; genus Lawsonibacter. Next base: position 3,312 of record JAHHSC010000086.1, read on the forward strand.
CAGCGCCGCTGGTTCTCCCCCGGCACCGAGGAGGACCGCTTTGCCGTACTGTGCGGCCAGGAAGTGCCCTGCGACGGCGAGACTCTCTTCCCCTGCGCGTCCATGCCCGAGCTGGTCCTCGGCGTGGAGACCCGGACGGGGGATGCCTCTGCCGAGCCCCCTGCGCGCAAGCTGGCCCAGGCCGGAGCCACCCTGATCCTGTGCCCCATCGCCCAGCCCGAGCTGGTGGGTCGGGCTGCCCGCCGCCGTCAGCTTATCCTCAGCCAGTCCGCCCGCCTGGGCTGTGCCATCCTCACGGCCAATGCCGGTGAGGGCGAGTCCACCACCGATCAGGTCTACTCCGGCCACCGGATGATCGTGGAAAACGGCTCCCTGCTGGCCGAGGACCGCTTCACCACCGGCCTCACCGTCAGCGAGGTGGACGTGCAGAAGCTGGCCTGGCAGCGCCGGGTCAGCGGCGGCCGCCCCTTCTGCGGCGATGCGATCTGCTGCTCCTTCGACCTGGAGCTCACCGACACCGTGCTCACCCGCCCCGTGGCCCCCAGCCCCTTTGTCCCCCAGGACGAGCAGGAACGGCTGGACCGCTGTGAGGAGATCTTCACGCTGGCTGCTCTGGGGCTCAAGAAGCGTCTGAGCCACACCCACGCCAAGTGCGCCGTGGTGGGGCTCAGCGGCGGGCTGGACTCCACTCTGGCCCTGCTCATCACCGCCCGGGCCATGGCCATGCTGGACCGGCCCATGACCGACATCATCTCCCTCACCATGCCCTGCTTCGGCACCACCAGCCGCACCAAGTCCAACGCACAGCTGCTGGCCGAGCGCATTGGCACCGCCTTCCGCACCGTGGATATCGGCGAGGCGGTAAAAGTCCACTTCCGGGACATCGGCCAGGCCATGGACGATCTGTCCGTCACCTTTGAGAACGCCCAGGCCAGAGAGCGCACCCAGGTGCTCATGGACATCGCCAACCAGCAGGGCGGCATGGTCATCGGCACCGGCGATCTCAGCGAGCTGGCCCTGGGCTGGGCCACCTACAACGGCGACCACATGAGTATGTACGCCGTCAACGCCGACATCCCCAAGACCATGGTGCGCCATCTGGTGGCCTATGCCGCCGCCCAAGCCCAGGATAAGGCGCTCTCTGCCGTCCTGCTGGACATTCTGGATACCCCGGTCTCCCCCGAGCTTCTGCCCCCCAAGGACGGCGAGATCGCCCAGTGTACCGAGGATCTGGTGGGCCCCTACGAGCTCCACGACTTCTTCCTCTACTACATCCTCCGGTGGGGCTTCTCCCCCCGGAAGGTGCTGCGCCTGGCCCAGCGTGCCCTGGGTGACCGCTACGACCGGGACACCCTGCTCAAGTGGCTGAACAACTTCTACCGCCGCTTCTTTGCCCAGCAGTTTAAGCGCTCCTGCCTGCCCGACGGCCCCCAGGTCGGCTCCCTGTCCGTGTCGCCCAGAGGCGGGCTGGTCATGCCCTCCGACGCGCTGGCCACCCTGTGGCAGAACGAGCTTGCGTCCCTTTAAGCCCATAACAGCACAAAAGACCCCGGTCAACTGACCGGGGTCTTTTGCTGTGTGTTGTGTATTGAGAGAAGGAGAATGAGAAAGAATTGGGGGTATCTTGTTTACACCCATAGGATACAAAACATTTGCGGCAAAATCGTGTATGGACAGTGAATTTTTTGTGAACGTTTC
>JAHHSC010000087.1 GCA_020025455.1 Lawsonibacter sp.
AGATGTCGGGGCGTGAAAGTCGTGAGAAGAGCGTAAGCGGGGCTTCCCGACAGACCGAGGCCTGAGTTCCGCTGCCTTACCTGCGAGGTCGGGGGAGAGCCTGGCGTTTTTGTATGCAAGGAGAAGCTGCCGCTCCGGTGCCTTGGAGCGGTACCTGAACTGATATGTTGTGATCTGTGTGGTTGGATACCACTTTACAATATCTGCCGGAGGAGTCCGGCAAACCTACAAGTTGAGGAGGATCAACAGCAGTGAAGAAATATGAGATCGTCAAAAAAAAGACGCTGACACCTGAGATCACCCAGATTTCGGTGTATGCGCCTCTGATTGCCGCTAAGGCTAAGGCCGGTCAGTTTATTATCCTGCGCGTGGACGAGGAGGGTGAGCGCATCCCGCTGACCATCTCCAGTGCGGAGAACGAACTGGTCACCGTGATTTTCCAGAAGATCGGTGCTACGACCATGGCGCTGGACCTGCTTAATGAGGGCGACTGCCTGCACGACTTTGTAGGCCCTCTGGGCCGTGCCACTGAGGTGGAGGGCTATGGGCGCGTTGCGGTCCTGGGCGGCGGTCTGGGCTGTGCCATCGCGCTGCCTGTCGCCCGTGCGCTGCACGAGGCCGGGAACCAGGTGGACCTGATTGGCGGTTTTAAGACCAAGGAGATCGTGATTTTGGAGGAGGAGATGGGCAAGGCCTGTACCGACCTGCACATCTGCACCGATGATGGCACCTATGGCTACCACGGGTTTGTAACTGGAAAGCTGGAGGAACTGATCCAGAGCGGGGTGAAGTTCGACCATGTCTTTGCCATCGGCCCCCTGATGATGATGAAGTTTGCCTGCAAGCTCACTGAGAAGTATGATATCCCTACCACGGTCAGCATGAACCCCATTATGATCGACGGAACCGGTATGTGCGGCGGCTGCCGCCTGAGCGTGGGCGGCGAGGTCAAATTTGCCTGCGTGGACGGCCCCGATTTTGACGGCCACCAGGTGGACTTTGATGAGGTCATTGCCCGTAACGCAACCTATAAGGAATTTGAGGCCAGCGCGCGCGAGAAACACAACTGCCGCCTGGGAGGAGGGGTTTTGAATGGCTAATATGCAGATGACGAAAACTCCCATGCCGGAGCAGGACCCGAACGTCCGCAACCGAAATTTTGAAGAGGTCGCCCTGGGTTATACCCAGGAGCAGGCCGTGAACGAGGCCAAGCGCTGCCTGCAGTGTAAAAATCCGGCCTGCGTCACTGGCTGCCCCGTGGGTATCCCGATCCCCAGTTTTCTGGCTAAGGTGGCCGAAGAGGACATGGAGGGGGCCTATCAGATCCTGTCCACGGCAAATGCCCTGCCTGCTGTTTCTGGCCGTGTCTGCCCCCAGGAGAACCAGTGCGAGGGCAAGTGTGTCCGCGGCATCAAGGGTGAGCCTGTGGCCATTGGCCGTGTGGAGCGCTTTGTGGCCGACTGGGCCGCTGAAAACGGGATCGCCAATGTAGCCACTGCCCCTGCTAACGGCCATAAGGTGGCTGTGGTCGGTTCCGGCCCTGCCGGCTTGACCTGCGCTGGAGAATTGGCCCGCATGGGCTACGCCGTCTCCGTCTTTGAGGCCTTCCACACCGCCGGCGGTGTGCTGAGCTATGGTATACCGGAGTTCCGTCTGCCCAAGGACATTGTACAGCGTGAGGTCAGCAACCTGGAGAAGATGGGGGTCGATATCGAGCTGAATATGGTCATCGGCAAGGTCCTGACCATTACCGAACTGTTCGACAGGGGCTATGAGTCTGTGTTCATCGCCTCCGGTGCCGGTCTGCCCATGTTCATGAAGATTCCAGGCGAGTCTCTGGTGGGTGTCTACTCTGCCAATGAGTATCTGACCCGCATCAACCTGATGAAGGCGTACAAGGAGGGTGCCGCAACCCCGATCCTCCACAACAAGAAGGTGGCTGTCGTTGGCGGTGGTAACGTGGCGATGGACGCTGCCCGCTGTGCCAAGCGCCTGGGTGCCGAGGTCCACATCGTCTATCGCCGTTCTGAGGCTGAGCTTCCGGCCCGTGCGGAGGAGGTCCACCACGCCAAGGAAGAGGGCATCATCTTCGACCTGCTCACCAACCCTGTGTGCGTTGAGGGCGATGAACAGAACCATGTGAAGGCCATCACCTGCATCCGTATGGAGCTGGGTGAACCGGACGCCTCCGGACGTCGCCGTCCTGTACCTGTTGAGGGCAGTGAATTCAGCATTGACGTGGACGCCGTGATCATGGCTCTGGGTACCTCTGCCAATAAGATGAGCTACAGCGGTACGCCCGGTCTGGAGGAGACCCGCAAGGGCTGCGTGGCAGCCGATGAGCATGGCTGCACCAGCTGCCCCGGCATCTTTGCTGGCGGCGATGCCGCTACCGGTGCCGCAACTGTTATCCTGGCCATGGGAGCAGGCAAGCAGGCCGCCAAGTCCATTGACGATTACATCAAGCATAAGCAGTAATCCTCAAAAGGTTCCCGCATTTTAGGCGGGCATCGTGTGAACGTGCAAGCAGCAGCGCTTGAGAGAATTCTCGGGTGCTGCTGCTTTTATAGAGCAGTGCGGTGTGTCAGAAACCGGTTTATAGCTTGTAACCCGAATCTGGTTGGGATAATCGCTTTTTCATCTCGCCCATCGACCCATTTATGGTTCTGTCCTGCCGATGCACACTACCTGATACCCGGACTTTGTGTGGGAAGAGAGGTACGGCGCATACTTGACAATCACGGTATTGTGTGCTCTAATATAGGTTGACTGCATAGATCTCTTATATAAGTTCACGATTGGGTGAATGTTTCTACAAACTACCGCAAATAGTTTTGCTATAAGAACACCGCAGCAGGTGTAGCTGGCAAACTGTTTGCGGATTTATTTGCGATCAAGGAGGATATACAAATGGAAGAGAACCGCGTGTTGGGAGAACAGCCAATCTCAAAGCTGCTGCTTCAGTTTTCGGCGCCCTGTGTGGTTGGACTTTTGATCGGCGCGTTTTATAATATCGTCGACCAGATTTTTATCGGAAACAGCGCTCTGGGGTACCTTGGCAATGCCGCAACGGGCATTTCGTTTCCGGTTCTTTGCATCGCAAATGCGTTTGCCTGGTGTGTGGGGGATGGAGCGGCGGCCTATCTGAGTATTTGTTCAGGACGACAGGACGGGGAAAGCGCACATAAATGTGTCGGTACAGGCCTGAGCACCACCTTTCTGATCAGCGTTGTACTTTCGATCATCTGCCTTGTATTCTGCCGGCCCTTGATGGCGCTGTTCGGCGCGTCAGACGCCACGCTACAGCTGGCCTGCGACTACTTTTTCATCATTGCCCTGTTCTTCCCGGTGTATCTGATGATGAACGTGATGAACAGCATGATCCGGGCGGATGGAAGCCCAGCCTATGCGATGATAGCCATAGCCTCGGGTGCCATCATCAATATCATCCTGGACCCAATCTTTATCTTCGTGCTGGACTGGGGAATCAAGGGAGCGGCGATCGCCACAGCAGTGGGACAGGTGGTTTCCTTTTGTGTGAGTGCGGTTTACTTCTTGAAGCCCAAGACCTTTCACCTGACGAAAAGCAGCTTTCGGATCAACACCGCCATGCTGCACAATCTGATCGTACTGGGCGGCTCCACCTTCATCATCCAGATTTCCATGGTGGTGATGACCTTACTCAGCAATCTTACATTGGCTCACTATGGCGCACTGTCTATTTACGGCAGGGACATCCCGATTTCGGTATTCAGCATTCAGACCAAGGTATACACGATTGTCAACAACATCGCAGTTGGCATTGCGCTGGGCGGTCAGCCAATTCTTGGCTATAACTACGGCGCCAAGAAGATGGACCGCGTCAAAGAGGCTTACCGCATGATTTTGCTGTCCACTCTGGGCGTAGGCCTTGTGGCAACCGCTATCTTTGAATTTTGCCCGGCACTCGTCATCGGAATTTTCGGAAAAGAGAGTGCGCTATACATGGACTTTGCGGTTACAAGTTTCCGCATTTTTCTGAGTTTGAGCTTCGTCACCTGTTTTGTCAAGATATCCTCGATTTTTTTCCAGTCGATTGGAAAAGCGGTGCACGCTATGATTGCCTCTCTGGTTCGGGACCTGTTCTGTTTTGTTACCTTTACCGTAGTCCTGTGCGGAGTGCTGGAACGCAGACAGGCGGGAACGGGTATCTATGGAATCCTTCTTGCCTCCCCGTTATCCGACCTGGTGGCAGGTACGGTTATTGCGGTACTCACCATTTTGTTCTTTAAAAAGATTGATACGACCCAAACCGAGCAGGAGGTCCCTGTGTCGATTTGCCAGACACACCCCGGCACTGTGGTGACCATAGCCCGCCAGCACGGCTCCTGTGGAAAGCAGATCGGAGAGCTGGTGGCAAAGGAGCTGGAGGTTCCCTTCTACTGCAAGGAGCTGGCTGCCCTGGTTGCACGGGAAAGCGGACTTGCGAAGGAGTTTATTTCTGATGATTATGACGATCCGTCTGAGGTGCTGCACCAGATCTATTTGAGCACTCACGTGATGCAGCAGGGCATTATTGCCCAGGAAAAGGTGATCCGGAAGATCGCAGACGCCGGAGCCTGCGTCATTGTGGGCCGAGCGGCAAACCATGTTCTCCGCAGCTATCCCAATGTGGTACGTGTTTTTATCTACGCGCCCAACGAGGTCCGTATCCGCAACATCCAGGCCATGTACGGGGACTCCTTCGAGGAGGCACGACAGCATATGCTCCGTTCCGATGAGTCCAGAGCAAACTACTACCGAAACACCTCTGGCAGCGAGTGGCGTAATATGGACAATTACGATCTGTGTCTGGATAGCTCAATTGGGAAAGCGGCTGCCGCGAAGATGATTGTAGACTATATCCGCATGAAAACCCAATAAAAAAACGGCGTGACTGAAGGGCATCCCTTCACAGGGGCAACTGAATATCATGCAGGGCATCGCAAAACAGGATTGGGGAAACACACACTGTGCTTCCTCGATCCT
>JAHHSC010000088.1 GCA_020025455.1 Lawsonibacter sp.
TGGGCGAGCTTTGCCAGGGTGTCGGTCACATCCTCCAGGCAGGTGCAGGAAATGGCACCGGGGATCTGCTGGGCCAGCTGTGCGGAGGAGACACCCAGAGTGTCCGTCTCACGAGCGGCGAAAATGGGGGCCAGAACGACCAGATCGGCCAGCTTGAGCACCTCTGTAAAGTCGTGAAATAGCTCCTTGGTACGGGAGTAGGTGTGGGGCTGAAAGGCGCAGATCACCCGCTTGTAACCAAGCTGACTTACAGTGGTGAGCAGGGCGCGAAGCTCCTGGGGGTGGTGGGCGTAGTCGTCGTAGATTTTGGCGCCGTGGTACTGGCCTTTGGCTTCGTAGCGGCGGCCGGCACCGTGGAAGGCGTACAGACCCTCCTCCACAGCGGAGGCGGGGACGTTGAGGCACAGGGCAGCAGCGGCGGCGGCCAGGGCGTTGCGGACATTGTGGATGCCGGGGACGCTGAGGCGCACGTGGGTGTACAGCTGGCCGTGGGCGACCACATCAAAGACGGCAAAGCCGTGGTCCCAGCTGAGGTTGGCGGCATGGACGTCGCCCTGGTCCACGCCGAAGGTGACCACCCTGCGGTCGATGTGGTCAATGGCGTCCATGGTGTTGGCATCGTCGGCATCTGCCACCACAAATCCGTCATCAGGGACCAGCTGTGCAAAGCGGCGGAAGGAGTGCTTGATGTCCTCCAGGTCCTTGAAGAAGTCCAGGTGGTCTGCGTCCACGTTCAGGATGACGGCTACGGTGGGGAAGAAGGACAGGAAGGAGTTGCAGTACTCGCAGGACTCCAGAATAATGGTGTCACCCTTGCCGGAGCGGTGGCCCGCCCCCAGGATGGGCAGCACCCCGCCCAGCATCACAGAGGGGTCGCGCTGGGCCGCCAGGAAAATGTGGGTGCACATGGAGGTTGTGGTGGTTTTGCCATGGGTACCCGCTACACACAGGGCGTTTTTGTAGTGGGTCATAATGGCGCCCCAGGCCTGGGCACGCTCAAAGACGGGGATGCCGGCCGTCCGGGCGGCGGCAATCTCAGGGTTATCGTCGTGGATGGCAGCGGTGCGGATGACACAGTCGGCCCCCGCGACACTGTCCGACTTGTGGCCCACGGTGACGGGAATACCCAGGGAGCGCAGATGCGCTACCGCGTCGCTCTCCCGCATATCAGAGCCGGTGACCACAACCCCAGCGCCCTTCAGAACCTCGGCCAGGGGGGCCATAGAAACGCCGCCGATGCCTGCCAGGTGGCAGTGCTTGCCGGGGCGGATGTACTCATTTATTTTAAGATCCATGAAAACACCTCATAGTTCATCAATACATTCCAAAAAAGGAACACAACTATTATAGTCAAGGCGGCTGGCAAGCGCAAGCCTTTCCCCAAAATATAGCCATCCGGTGGATGAATTATACAAAAAAGGACGTGCCCGGAAGGGCACGTCCCGAAGAGTTCGTTTACTTCAGCTCCAGACTCACCAGAGCGTGGCCGAACAGGTTTTCGGACAGCTGGAACAGAGCGTCAAACTGTGCCAGCTCAGAGCCGTCCACCGTGTAGACCAGGGAGCCGGAGATGCACAGCTGGCCGTTGGCGGCTGGGCTGGAGGTGAGGTGCAGTTCCGCCAGATCATCGGAGCCGCAGGCAACCAGGAAGGCGTCCTGCTGGGGGTCGTAACACATGCGGTCATCCAGATTCCGGGGCAGCTCGCTGAGGACCGAGAGGTCGGGGAGAATGGCGGCGGCGTAGTCGCGCACCCCCTCGGACAGGACCACCAGATCGTCGCCCTGGTATTCAGAGCGCTCGTCCAGCTGGCCGTACAGGCTGAGCATATTGTAGACACTCTCCCAGGCCAGTTCCTGGTTGGAGGCGTCGAAGGAGGTTACATTGTGGTTGAGCATAGCCAGCACCACGCCGTGAATGGCGGGACTCATGGTGTCGGTGACAGACAGCTCGGCGGGAACCTGACCGGGGACAAACTCCTGCACCTGGACCGCGTCCTGGGGGATAGAGGCCCCCGCGTTCTCGGCAATGGCGTTGGTGCCCATGGGCAGAAGCAGCAGGGCGGTGGTGAGGGTGGTCAAAACGAGTTTCTTTATGGCTTTCATAGAGGGAAGGCCTCCTTTCCTGAGGGTACTTAAAGTATAGCACATCGTACCTGTTACCATCCTATCGAAGCCGTTACGAGGAAGTGAAGAAGTGGTTACAAATTGGTATCAAATCACGGGCAAATCTTAAAAACTCCTTAAAATAAGGTGCGAATACCGCGCGTGTGCAGAAAAGGGAGCATGGGGTCCGAAACAAGCTGTGTTACTGTATGCACCGCCGCAGCCGGGTATGTCAGGCTTTTCCGGGTTGACCGAAGGGGGGGATTGTTATACAATAATTCGTATTAAGCGCTACCGAAAGAAAGTGAGATATTATGCTGGATCATGAACAGGAATTGAGATTTTGTAAGGCACGCAGCGGGGCCATTGAGCGCGATTTTGAGCGCCTGAACCCGGAGCAGCGCCGGGCCGTACTGGCCACGGAGGGACCGCTGCTGCTGCTGGCGGGCGCCGGCAGCGGGAAAACCACGGTCCTCATCAACCGGATCGCGAACCTGATGCGCTACGGGCGGGGCTCCGACACCCAGGAGGTCCCCGAGTGGGTCACCCCCGATGACCTGGAATTTCTGGAGCACTACGCCAAAACCGGAGCGGGAGACAAGGACCGGCAGGAGCGCCTGTGCAGAGTCGAGCCCGCCACCCCCTGGAGTATCCTGGCCATCACCTTTACCAACAAGGCCGCGGGCGAGCTGAAAGAGCGTCTGGCTGCCATGCTGGGACCCGCCGCGGAGGACATCTGGGCCAGCACCTTCCACTCCGCCTGCGTCCGTATTCTTCGCCGGGATATTGAGAAGCTGGGCTTCTCCAGCTCCTTTACCATCTACGACACCGATGATTCCCTGCGGGTCATCAAGGATTGTCTGAAGGATCTGAACATCGACGATAAGCAGTTCCCGCCCCGCAGTGTGATGGGTTACATTTCCAGGGCCAAGGATGCCATGAAGCTGGCCGACGAGTATCGGAGCGACTGCGAAAAGGCCGGCGACTTCCGACTCACCAAAATCGCCAGCATCTACTGTGAGTACCAGCGGCGCCTGTGGGAAGCCAGTGCCCTGGACTTTGATGACATCATCCTGCATACCGTCCGTCTGCTCCAGCAGTGTGACGAGGTGCGGGCCTACTACCAGAAAAAATTCCGTTATGTGCTCATCGACGAGTACCAGGACACCAACAACCTCCAGTACCTGCTCGCCTCTACGCTGGCAGGAGGATATGAGAACTTCTGCGTGGTGGGTGATGATGACCAGTCCATCTACCGCTTCCGCGGCGCCACCATCGAAAATATTCTCTCCTTTGAGGAGCAGTATAAGGGCTGCCGCACCATCCGCCTGGAGGAGAACTACCGCTCTACCAAGCACATCCTGGAGGCGTCCAACGCGGTGATCCGCAACAACGAAGGCCGCAAGGGCAAGGAGCTGTGGACCAAGGCAGGGGAGGGCGAGATGCTCACCCTCTACTCGGCCATGAACGAGAACGATGAGGCCCAGTATGTGGCGGCCCGCATTCTGGAGGGCTACAGCCAGGGCCGGAAGTGGAAGGATCACGCCATCCTCTACCGGATGAATGCCCAGTCCAACCAGATGGAGAACGCCTGCAAACGCAACGGAATCCCCTACCGCATCATCGGAGGGACCCGCTTCTTTGACCGCGCTGAGGTCAAGGACATGGTGGCCTATCTGGCCGTGCTCAACAACCCGGAGGACGACCTGCGTCTTACCCGTATCATCAACAATCCGCCCCGGGGCATCGGAGCCAAGACCATCGAGACGGCCCAGGCCATTGCCCAGCGGGACGGGGCCTCCCTCTTTGCCGTGGTGGACAACGCCCGGATGTACCCCGAGCTGGAGCGGTCCGCCGCCAAGCTGGCCGCGTTTACCAATCTGATGGGGGAATTGAGCACTCTGCTGGAGACGATGCCGCTGGACCAGTTCTATGAGGAACTCATGGTCCGCACCGGCTACGCCGTCATGCTGGAGACAAAAAACACCGTGGAGGACCGGACCCGCCTGGAGAACATCAAGGAGCTGCTGACCTCCATCCGCAGCTACATGGACAACGCCGGCGACGAGGTTTCCCTGGCCGGGTTCCTGGACGAGATCGCCCTCTACACCGACCTTGATAACCACGACCCCGACCAGGATTGTGTGACCATGATGACCATGCATTCCGCCAAAGGCCTGGAATTTCCGGTGGTCTTTCTGGTGGGGGCCGAGGAGGGAATTTTCCCCGGAACCCGCGCCATCGGGGAGCAGGATGAGATGGAGGAGGAGCGCCGTCTGTGCTATGTGGCCATGACCCGCGCCAAGGAGAAACTATACATCACCTGTGCAAACCAGCGTATGCTGTTCGGGCGCACCAGCAGCAACCGCCCCTCGCGTTTTGTGGAGGAGATTCCGCCCCAGCATCTGGAGCGCACCGGACGCAGCGCACGAAACCAGTATGAGGTAGGGGAGCAGGGCTGGAACGCCGGGGTTCCGAGCCGTTCCTCCGGGTACGGCGGCTACCAGCGCCCTGCCGGCGGTTATGGCGGCGGGCAGAGCGCCTATGGCGGCGGTTACAGCCGCCAGGGCGGTCAGACTGCATCCGCCGGACGCACCGGGAGTTATGGCGCCTCCAGCCGTCCCGCGGCGGCCAAGGCTGCGGCGTCGGCATCCCTGCCCGCCTTCCAGAAGGGCGACACCGTCAAGCACACCGCGTTCGGTCAGGGCATGATCCTGTCGGTCCAGAAGATGGGCGGGGATGCGCTGCTGGAGATCGCCTTTGACAACGTGGGCACCAAGCGGCTGATGCTCAAGTCTGCG
>JAHHSC010000089.1 GCA_020025455.1 Lawsonibacter sp.
TTTCGGTCCTCCTTTTTTGCGGATTTAGGCGGTCTGACCCAGCTCCTCACGGGCCTCCCGCTCGTTGTCGGCCGAGAAGCAGAAGCGCCCTGCCCAGTCGTAAACCTCCACGTGACCGCGTACCCAAACCATGCTGTAATCCATATTCTGCTCCCCTTTCAAAGTCCGTTTGTGCGGAGGAAGGTTTCTTCCTCCTGTTGTACCCAGTATAAGAAATTAAATGTACGATAAACGGGACTTTTAACGTGGGAGGAAAATCTTTTTTACGAAATGGAACGTGGCACCCGCAAGCCAGAGAACGCAGGTGTGCGGCGGAAAAGAGCAAAAAAGTTCCTCTGTACCTGGTACAGAGGAACTTTTTTGATGGATAAAACGGATTACTTATTGCTGCGGCGCCAGATGTGCATCTTCTCGGCGTCCTGGATGAGCTGCTCACGGAAGTCGGGGTGAGCAATGCCGATGAGCTGCTCGGCGCGCTCCCAGGTGGACAGGCCCTTCAGGTTGACCATGCCGTACTCGGTGACGATATAGTGGCCGCAGGAGCGGGGATCGGTGACGATGGAGCCGTTGGTCAGCGTGGGGACGATGCGGCTCTTGGTCACGCCGTCCTTGCCGGTGACGGTGGAGGACATACAGATAAAGCTCTTGCCGCCCTCGGACAGGTAAGCGCCCATGGCAAAGTCCAGCTGCCCGCCCGTGCCGGAGATGTGGCGCAGACCGGCGGACTCGGCGTTGATCTGGCCGAACAGGTCCATATCAATGGCGTTGTTGATGGAGATGAAGTTGGGGATCTGGGCGATCACCGGAACGCTGTTGGTGTAGTCCACGGGAGCGGCCATAACCTCAGGGTTGTGGTCCATATAGTCGTACAGCTTCTTGGAGCCGGCGGCAAAGGCAAAGACCTGGCGGCCGTTGTTCAGGGGCTTGAACTTGCCGGTGATCTTGCCGGCCTCCGCCATGTCCACGAAGGAGTCCACATACATCTCGGTGTGGACGGACAGGTCCTTCAGATCGGACTGGGCGATCATGGCGCCGATGGTGTTGGGCATACCGCCGATGCCCAGCTGCAGGCAGGCACCGTTGGGGATCATGGAGACCACCTGGTTGGCCACGGCCACGTCTACGTCGGTGGGGGCGCCGCTGCCGCCCAGCTCGGCGATGGCGGGGTTGCTGCCCTCCACAATGGCATCCACGTCCTTCACATTGATCTCGGTGCCGTTGACACCGTTCACCCAGGGCATATTGGTGTTGACCTCAACAATGACGTGCTTGGCACGGGACAGGATGGCGTCAATGTGGGAGCAGGCCAGGCCGAAGTTGAAGTTGCCGTGGGCGTCCATGGGGGTGGTCTGCAGCATCACCACGTCCACAGGAGCCAGGTTCTCACGGTAGAACCGGGGCAGCTCGGAGTAGCGCATGGGGGCAAAGTAACCCATGCCCTTGGAAATGAGCTTGCGGTCCACGCCGGAGCAGTGCCAGGAGTTCCAGGTGAAGTGGTCACCGGCATCCTCGGCTTTGCCGATCTCGGGCATCCACATGGTGACACCGCCGCGGATCTTCACATCGTGCAGCTCGTCCTTACGGGCGGCCAGAGCCTGATCCAGAGCGACGGGGTGGTTGGTACACCAGGTATAGTCCACCCAGTCACCGGACTTGACCACCTTGACGGCCTCTTCGGCGGTGGTCAGCTTCTGCTTATAAAGCGCTTCAAAATCCATGTCTCTTCCTCCTAGTTTGTATGGCGGGCCCGGAACAGGCCGGGACCCGCAAGTGTAAACCGATCTGATCGCGTCAGCGGCCCAGATCCAGGTAGTAGGGCTTCATCAGGCTGGGCTGCTCGGTGGAATCTTTGGGGTGGCTGCGCTGAGGCTCAGGGGGCATCCCGCGGCGGTTGCCGCCGCGGCCGCGCTTTGCGGAAGAACCCTCTCGCTTCTGCGCGGACGGGTCCTGCGGCTTTTTCCGCGGCTGCCCGCTGCGCTGGGTTTGGCCGTCCTTTTTGGGGGCGGGCTTGCCCTTTCCGGGCTGGTTGGCGGGTTTGTTCTGTTTGGACGACTGCGCGCCGGACTTCGCTTTTCTGGGCTGGTCGGCTGGTTTGCTCTTTTTGGGCGGCTGCGCACCGGACTTGGCGTTTTTGGGCTGGTCGGCAGCTACGGGCTCAGTGGCCTGCTGGCCGGATGCTCGGCTGCCTCTGCGGCGGCGCTGCCCCTCCTCGTTTCGCTGGCTGCGGCCGCGCTCCATCTTAGGGGTGGGGGTGCGGCGGGAGCTGAGCAGGCGGGCGGTGGCATCCATGATCACATCGCTGTCCAGAGGGTTCGGGCGGTGGAACTCCGTGCAGGGCATGGCGTCGCCGGTGTCCAGAAGGGTGCCGGAGCGGACCAGCCGGGGCCGGGTCGCAGTGGGCGTCCAGGGCTCCTCAAAGGCGGGCTCCGCCTGAACGGGGGCGGACACCTCAGCGGGGGCGGCGGATACCTCCCCGGCGGGCTGCACGGGCTTCTTTTTTCTGCGGCGGCGCTTCAGCTTGGCGGCTGCCCCCTCCTCAGCGGCGGGGATCTCCGGCTCGGCTGGAGCCTCTTTGGCCTTGGGTTCCTGCCGGCTGGCGGCCTTGGCCCCCTCGCGGGCCTCTTTCCGCGCGCGGGCGGCCTGGCGGGCCTCGGCGTCCTCCGGGTTGATGACCTTGCCGTTCCGATCACGCTTGGGGGCCTCAAAGACCTCCATGGGGAAGGGGTGGTCCTCCACCAGAGGGATGGACTTGCCCATGAGCTTTTCAAGCTCCTTCAGCAGGGGCTTTTCAGAGAAATCACAAAACGCGATGGCCTTACCGCCGCGCCCGGCGCGGCCGGTGCGGCCGATGCGATGGACGTAGGTCTCGGGGACCTCGGGCAGGTTGTAGTTGAATACGAAGGACAGCTCTTCGATGTCCAAACCGCGGGCGGCGATGTCGGTGGCCACCAGGCAGCGCAGCTTGCCGGACTTGAAGTCGCTGAGGGCCTGCTGGCGGGCCGTCTGGCTCTTGTTGCCGTGGATGGCGGCGGCCGTAATGCCGGCTTTGCCCAAGTCGCGGGCCACCTTGTTGGCGCCGTGCTTGGTGCGGGTAAAGACCAGCGCGCTCTGGACCCCGAGGGTGTTGATGAGGTGGGATAGCAGGCGGGTTTTATTGTTCCGGTCCACCAGATAGACGGACTGCTCAATGGCCTCCACGGGGGAGGACACGGGGTTGACCGCCACACGGACGGGGTTTTTCAGCAGTGTGTCCACCAGATGTGCAATCTCGGCGGGCATGGTGGCGGAGAAGAGCATGGTCTGCTTCTGGCTGGGCAGCCACTTGAGAATCTTCTTTACGTCGTGGATGAAGCCCATGTCCAGCATACGGTCCGCCTCGTCCAGAACGAAGATCTTCAGGTGCTCCAGGGAGATGTGCCCCTGGTTGTGCAGATCCATGAGGCGGCCGGGGGTGGCCACAAGGATGTCGGTGCCCTGTTTCAGGGCGGCAACCTGTGGGTTCTGGCTGACGCCGCCGAAGATGACGGTGTAGCGGAGCGAAAGGTGGCGGCTGTAGCGTTCAAAGCTCTCGCCGATCTGGATGGCCAGCTCCCGGGTGGGGGTGAGAATCAGGGCGCGGATGTGGCCCTGGTCTGTGGAACGTTCGCTGAGGCGCTGCAAGATGGGGGCGGCAAAGGCACAGGTCTTGCCGGTTCCGGTTTGGGCGCAGCCCAGCACGTCCCGCCCCTGAAGGGCGGGAGGAATGGCCTTCTCCTGAATGGGAGAGGGCTTCTCATAGCCCTGCTCGGTGAGGGCGGTTAGAATCGGGGCGCTCAGCCCCAGGTCGTGAAACGTCATGTGATACTTCCTTTTATTGTTCGGAGCGGCTGTGCCGGTCCGGCCCACCGGTACCCCGTGGGCTGGGGATGGATTCGAGCTGGGCGGAGCGGAGCTGCTCCATCACCAGCAGCACCGTCTGGTCCGGGGTCTGTCCCACAGGGCAGTCCACCACCAGATCGGCGTACTTATCGTAAAGGGGGGCGCGGAACGCCATTACATCGGCCAGCGTCTGACCGGGCTCCATGGCGATGCCGCGGGAGGAGAGGTTGCAGATGCGCCGCTCCAACTCCTCCAGAGGGGTCTTGAGATAGACCACCGGCCCCAGGGAGCGCAGATGCTCGGCGGCTTTCGTGCGGCAGATCGCACTGCCGCCGGGGGCGATGATGCTGCCCCGGCACTGAACCGAGCAGACCGCCGCTTCCTCCGCGTCCAGAAAAGCGGCCGTTCCACGGGTGTCCAGCAGCTCCTGGAGCAGAGCACCCTCCCGATGCTGGATGACCAGATCAATATCCACAAAGTCGTAGCCCATGGCTTTGGCCAGCAGAATACCGACGGTGCTCTTGCCCGAACCGGGCATACCGATCAGAACAATGTTTTTCATGGATGGGACCAACCTTTACACAATAAATCACTCTATACTATACCACGCCCGCCCGAAAAATAAAAGGGAAATGTGGAAAACGGAGGGGGGAAACCCGGTGATTTTGGGGCATAGGGGAGGAATTGGGACAAAATCGACAAAATCCCCGGTCTGGTTGACCAGACCGGGGACGAAGGGACAAATCAAAGCCCCAGCACGAAGGTGGCAATGGCAAAGTAGATCAGCAGCGACAGGGCGTCCACCACCGTGGTGATAAAGGGGGAGGCCATAACGGCAGGGTCGAAGCCCAGCTTCTTGGCCAGCATGGGCAGCGTGCAGCCCACCATTTTGGCGATGATAATGGTGACGAAGATGGTCATTGACACCACCAGAGCCACCATGGTGCTGCGGCGGTCCAGGAAAATGACCTTAGCAAAGACCACCACAGCCAGGGTCAGGGCACACAACAG
>JAHHSC010000009.1 GCA_020025455.1 Lawsonibacter sp.
TCGTTTAGCTGTACAATTTTTTCGGACATGGTTTGCTGTCTCCTTTCAGAATGGTGTCTCGCAATTTCATTCTACTAAGGATCTGCAAACCATGTCTATTTTCTTTTTGCGCAACTTATTATACCTTATCGTTTTTCTGTTACTTGATTTGATTTTGAAAGTGTATGTTCAAATCACCGTAGCTACTTAAAATCTCAGGTGTGTTCCCTCTGTGTATCCTGGTTATCAAAATACGCCTGGATCATAGGGAGCAAGCTGCGGGCCAGATCATCAATGATGAAATCGGGTATTCTACCCTTTATGTCTGATTCTGACATTATCCTGGATCACCCCCTTCCCTACTATAGCCCTGGTTGGCGCTCATAACTGGGCAGGAATCGCATAGACCACATCACCGCCTGCCCGTGCCGGTGCGGATCATCTTTGACGACTTTGCCACCAACACCCGCATCAGCGGCTTTGACAACCTGATGTCCGTCATCCGCTCCCGGAACATCTCGGCCAGCATCATCATCCAGAGCCTGTCCCAGCTGGAAGTACTGTACGGTAAGGCCAAGTCCACGACCATCGTCAACAACTGCGACACCTGCCTCTACCTGGGCGGGCAGGATGTGGAGTCCGCCCGGTACATTGCCGTCAAGGCCAACCAGGGGCCCAACTCCATCCTGAATATGCCCCTGGATGCCACCTATCTGTTCGTCCGGGGCCAGGCGCCCCGGCGGGTGACGAAATACGACCTGCGGACCCACAAGGCCTATCGGGAGCTTCCGGTGGCCGGGGCCAACGCGGTCCGAAAGGAGGATACATGGCACGCGCTCAACAACCAGCCCGACCGGGCTGCCAGCTTCTAAGGAAGCTGGAGGCCAGAGGCGACTTTTCCCTGGAAGGGGAACCTCTGGCCTGTCTCCTGGTCGAGGCCCGGGGCGACACCCTGCTCATCTCCGGCCGAACGCCCTTCCAACATAACGGCACCACCATCACCAGGCCGGAGGAGGAATTCCTCTATATTCTGGAGCAGGCCGATGCGGAGGCATTCCTTCAGGTCATGGCCCGGAGCGATCCGGTCCGGCCGGAGCGGGCCATCGCCGAGGTCTGTGAGTTTTCCGGCCCCGACCAGTCCCTGGCGTCCTTCCTGGACGATTTGGGGCTGAATTACCAGTATCACGTCATCAGGGGTGACTCCTTCTTATGACAGCGCACCCACATCAACAAGAAAGGAAATGATCCGAATGAATCACAACAAAACCAACGCTCCCCGCTTCGGCACCAGCAAGGGAGGTGAGCATCATGGGCATTGATTGGGAAGATATCCTCGGTGACGACGTGGATCTTCAGGAGGCCTAAGTCTTGCGGCTGCGTCCAGAAGGGCGGCACTGCCCCCATTGTGGATGTCATCGACTACGGCGGCCAGGTGACTGCCCACGGTCTCAATCTGCTCTGCGGTCCCGGCAACGACCTGGTCTCCGCCACCGCCATGACGGCGGCCGGCGCTCACATCGTCCTCTTCACCACCGGACGGGGCACCCCCTTCGGCGCGCCCGCACCCACCATCAAGATCGCCAGCAACAGCCAGCTGGCGGCCAAAAAGTCCGGCTGGATCGACTTTAACGCCGGGACGGTGGCAGACGGCGAGCCCATCGCCCAGGCCGCCCAGCGGCTTTTTGATCTGGTTCTGGAGGTGGCAAGCGGCAAGCGCTCGAAAAGTGAGGCGCACGGCTTCCGGGAGATCGCCATTTTCAAGGGCGGAGTCACCCTCTGATTTCAGCGTTTCTCCCCTCTTTCGTGCTGATTTAGCAAATCATCCCAAAACGTCGGGGCCCTGTGCCCCGGCGTTTTTCGGTTTGCTTGATTCGGCGCATTTTTTGCAAAGGAAGTGGACACCGCCGTGGTTTTTCGGTATAATAAACATACCTATCCGCGCGGGGTGTCCCGTCCTCTCCAGCAGAGGCCGGGATGAGAGAATTCGGTGCAAATCCGAAACGCTGCCGGCACTGTAAGCGGGAGATCAGACCTAAACGCCTCCGGGCGCTGAACGCGAGTTCGTCATTGGAGCCATCCGAGAAGACGGGTCTTTCATCGGTGAGAACCCAGTATGTTCCCACAGCCCGCAAGTCAGGAGACCTATTCCGTGCCTTGTTTCACGCGTTTGCCGCTGCAAACGTGCCTTTGTTGTCGCAAAAATCGGCCGCGGCAGTCTGTTGACTGCTGCGGCCGTTCTGTCTTGGAGGAGGAGCTGCCATGCCGAACCAGAAAACCAGACACTACGCTTTTGTGCAGAACCGGGACTGCGAGATGTTCCCCTGTCACCCCGGCGTGCCCGTGGAGGAGTTCAACTGCCTGTTCTGCTACTGCCCCCTCTATGCGCTGGGGGAGAAGTGCGGCGGCAACTGCCAGTACACCGACAAGGGCATCAAAAGCTGCCTTTACTGCTCCTTCCCCCACCACCGGAACAACTATGACCGGGTCCTCCACCGGTTCCCAGAGCTGGCGGAGCTGGCCCGCAAAAAGGAGGACGGGAATGGCATTTGACCACTACGTCCGCAGCGGGCAGACGTGGCTGCGCTGCGGCTACACCACCGGCACCTGTGCCGCCCTGGCCGCCGCCGGAGCCGCCCGCTACCTGCTCACCGGGGAGGCCCCCTCCTCCATGTCCCTCATAACGCCCAAGGGCCTTCGGGTCGAAGTGCCCATTTTGGAGCCTATGCTGGGGGCCGATTGCGCCCGCTGCGCGGTGGAGAAGGACGGCGGCGATGACGTGGACGCCACCCACGGGGCGCTGATTGTGGCGGAGGTGCAGAAAAAAGGCCCGTCCGGTATCGTCATTGACGGCGGCGAGGGGGTAGGCCGGGTGACCCGCCCCGGTCTGGAGCAGCCCGTGGGTTCTGCCGCCATTAACCGGGTCCCCCGCCAGATGATTGCCCAAGCGGTCCGGGCCGAGTGCGCGCGGGCAGACTATGGCGGCGGCCTGTCCGTCACCATCTCGGTCCCAGGCGGCGCGGACATCGCCCGCCGTACCTTCAACCCCGTGCTGGGGATCGAGGGGGGCATCTCCATTCTGGGCACCTCCGGGGTGGTGGAGCCCATGAGCGACCAGGCCATTGTGGACACCATCGGCGTGGAGCTGCACCAGGCCAGGGCCGCCGGAGCGGACCGGCTCATTCTGACGCCGGGCAACTACGGCCTGGATTTTTTGAAGGCAAACGCCCTCCACTTCCCCGGCGTACCGCTGGTGAAGTACTCCAACTTCATCGGGGAGGCCCTGGACCTGGCGGGCGTGGAAGGCTTCGCCCAGGTCCTGCTGGTGGGGCACATCGGCAAGCTGGTGAAGGTGGCGGGCGGCATTATGAACACCCACTCCAAGTGGGCGGACTGCCGGCTGGAGCTGTTCTGTGCCCACGCCGCTGTGTGCGGCGGAGACACGGCTCTGTGCCAGGCCCTCCTGTCCGCCCCCACCACCGACCGGGCCATCGCCCTGCTGGACGAGGCCGGTCTGAGGCAGGCGGTGATGGACCGCCTGCTGGAGGCCATCCAGCTCCATCTGGACCGGCGGGCCGCCGGTTCCTTCCAGGTGGGCGCGGTGGTCTTTTCCAACGAATTCGGCCTGCTGGGCCAGACTGATATGGCAAAGGAATTGTTGATGCAATGGAACAGATAAAACGTGGAACCTTATTCGGCGTGGGCGTTGGCCCCGGCGACCCGGAGCTGATGACCCTGAAGGCCGTGCGTACGCTGGAGCGCTGTCCGGTCATCGCCGCCCCCCGCACCGCCAGCGGTGAGACGCTGGCTCTGAACATCGCCGCCCAGGCGGCAGACTTAGCAGGCAAGGAGATCCTCCCCCTCTCCTTTACCATGGCCCGGGACCCCGCCCAGCGGCGGGAGGCCCACCGGGAGGCCGCGCGGCTCCTGTGCGAAAAGCTGGACCAGGGGCTGGATGTGGCCGTTGTTAATCTGGGGGATCTGTCCATCTACTCCACCTGGTCCTACCTGATGGCCCTCATTAAGCCACTGGGCTATGCGATTGTGATGGTCCCCGGCGTACCAAGCTTCTGCGCCGTGGCCGCCAGGCTTGGCATCAGTCTTGTGGAGCAGAACGAACCCCTGCACCTCTCCTCGGGCCACGGGGATTTGGACACGCTTTTGGACCTGCCCGGCACGAAGGTGCTGATGAAGTCCGGCTCCCAACTGCCCGGCGTGCTCACCGTTCTGGAGAAGCGCGGCCTGCTGGAGCACAGCGCCATGGTCCGCAGCTGCGGACTTGCCGAAGAGGCGGTCTGCCAGCCCCTCACGCAATTTGACCCGGCCAAACACGCCGGTTATTTCTCTACCGTCATCGTAAAGGAGGAAAAACCATGATCCACTTCATCGGCGCCGGTCCCGGCGCGCCCGACCTCATCACCCTCCGGGGTGCGGAGCTTCTGAAACAGGCCGATGTGGTCATCTATGCGGGCAGTCTGGTCAATCCCGCTCTGCTGGATATGACCAAGGAGGGCTGCTCCATCTATAATAGCGCCAAAATGACCCTGGAAGAGGTGCTGGAGGTCATGGTCACGGCCGAGGCCAAGGGGCTGGACACGGTCCGCCTCCACACCGGCGACCCCTGTATCTACGGGGCCATCCGCGAGCAGATGGACCAGCTGGACCAGCTGGGTCTACCCTACGATGACACCCCGGGCGTATCCAGCTTCTGCGGGGCCGCGGCCGCCCTCCGCGCAGAGTACACCCTGCCCGGTGTCAGCCAGAGCGTCATCATCTCCCGCATGGCGGGCCGCACCCCGGTCCCGGAACGGGAGCGCATCGCCGACCTGGCCCGTCACGGGGCATCCATGGTGCTGTTCCTGTCTGCCGGTATGCTGGCAGACCTGCAAGCCGAACTTCTGAAGGGGGCCTACACCGCCGACACCCCCGCCGCCCTGGTCTACAAGGCCACCTGGCCAGAGCAGAAAACGGTCCGCTGCACCCTGGGCACCCTGGCCCAAGCCGGCGCGGACAACGGCATTTCCAAGACCGCCCTGGTGCTGGTGGGCGACTTTTTGGACACGGACTATGAGCGCAGCAAGCTCTACGACCCCGCCTTCACCACCGAATTCCGGGAGGGGCGGCCGTGACCGCCTTTCTGGCCTTCTCCCGCCGGGGGGAGGCCCTGGCACGGGACCTGTGCGCCGCTCTGGGCGGCACGGTGGACCGGGCGGGGAAAGACGGCACCGCCGCCCTGTCAAAGTGGACGGCAGAGCACTTTTCTGCCGGAGACGATCTGGTCTATGTGGGTGCGGTGGGGATCGCTGTCCGGGCCGTGGCTCCGCACCTGAAGAGCAAGGCCACCGACCCGGCCGTGGTTGCCGTGGACGAGCTGGGCCGATTTGCTGTTCCGGTGGTGTCCGGCCATCTGGGCGGTGCCAACGATCTGGCCCGGACCCTTGGGGCGCTGTGCGGCGCTCTGCCCGTCATCACCACAGCCACCGACCTAAATGGGTTATTCGCGGTGGACGACTGGGCCAGGCGGCAGGGCTGTCTCATCCCCCAGCCCCACAAAATCAAGACCGTCTCCGCCCGGATGCTGGCTGGGGAGCCGGTGCATATTCGCTCCGCCCTGCCCGTGTGGGGTACGCCCCCAGCGGGTGTGACGCTCTGTGAAAGCGGCCCCTGTCACGCCCTGGTGGACCTATACCGTGCGAATGAGCCCTCCCCCCTGCCCATAGTCCCTAAAATTGGGGTGCTGGGCGTAGGCTGTCGGAGGGGCACCTCGCCGGAAGCCTTGGAGGAGGCCTTTTCCTCCTTCTGCACGGAACAAAATCTGTGGCCCCAGGCGATCTGTGAAGCCGCCTCCATCGACCTGAAGGCGGAGGAGCCGGGTCTGCTGGACTTCTGTGAAGCCCACGGCTGGACGCTCCATACCTACCGTGCGGAGGAACTGCGGCAGGTGGAAGGGGACTTCACTCCCTCCGCCTTTGTGGAACAGACCACCGGCGTAGATAACGTCTGTGAGCGGGCCGCCGTCAAGCGGGCGGGCGGGCCGCTGCTGGAGAAAAAATTTGCGGGCGGCGGCGTCACCCTGGCGCTGGCTGTGAAGCCCGTTACCTTAGATTGGAGATGGCAGTATGAGTGAACTCTATGTAGTGGGGCTTGGCCCCGGCGGGAAGGAATTTCTCACCGGACAGGCCATGACCGCCCTGGAAAAGGCCGATGTGCTGTGCGGCTACACGGTGTATGTGGACTTGGTGTCCCCCCTGTTCCCCGGCAAGGAGACCTACACCACCCCCATGACCCGGGAGATCGACCGGTGCCGCTGGGCGCTGGAGACTGCGCAGAGCGGGAGACCGGTGGCCATGGTGTGCAGCGGCGATGCCGGTGTCTACGGCATGGCCGCCCCCATTCTGGAGCTGGCCCCCGACTACCCCGGCGTAGACATTGAGGTGGTCCCCGGCGTCACCGCCGCCCTGTCCGGCGGCAGCGTGCTGGGTGCGCCGCTGGGCCACGACTTCTGCGTCATCTCCCTGTCCGATCTGCTCACTTCCTGGCCGGTCATCGAAAACCGCCTGCGCTGTGCCGCCATGGGCGATTTCGCCGTGGCCCTCTATAACCCCGCCTCCCGCAAGCGGAAGGACCATCTGCGCCGGGCCTGTGACATTCTTCTGGAACACAAAAGCGGCGATACCGTCTGCGGCTGGGTGCGGAACATCGGCCGGGAGGGTCAGGAGAAGAAGGTGCTCACCCTGTCCCAGCTCCGGGAGGAGGAACTGGATATGTTCACCACCGTGTTCATCGGCTCCTCCACCACCCGGCAGATCGGCGGGACCATGGTGACCCCAAGAGGGTACGACAAGAAATGAAGCTGTTGATTTTCGGCGGCACCACCGAGGGCCGCCGCCTCTCCCACCTGCTGGCCCAAAGGGGCGCTCAGGTCACCGTGTCGGTGGCCACCGACTACGGGAAGGAGGAGCAGGGCGATGGGGACGGCGTGAGCGTCCTCACCGGGCGGCTGGATGCAGAGCAGATGGCCCGTCTGCTCTCCGGCTTCGAGCTGTGCATTGACGCCACCCACCCCTATGCCGTGGAGGCCACCGCCAACATCCGGGCCGCCTGTGAGCAGGCGGGGGTCCCCTGCCGCCGTCTCCTGCGCCGGGACGGCGGACAGGCCGACGGGTTCTTCTGCGACAGCGCGGCGGAGGCCGCCCAATATCTGGAGGGCCGGGAGGGCCGTATCCTGCTGACCACCGGGGCAAAGGAGGTATCGGTCTTTTCCCGGCTGGGTCCAGATCGGCTCTACCCCCGGGTGCTCCCCTCCCACGCCGGGATCTCCGCCTGTGAGGAGGCCGGCATCCCACACCGCAACATTCTGGCCATGCAGGGCCCTTTTTCGGAGGAATTGAACACCGCCCTGCTCCGCCAGTTCCAGATCACCTACCTGGTCACCAAGGACGGCGGCCCCACCGGCGGCTTTCCCGAAAAGGTCCGGGCCGCCCGGGCCGCCGGTGCAGAACTGGTCATCATCCGCCGCCCGGAGGAGCAGGGAGAGACCTTTGATGAAATTTTGACATTCTGTGAGGAGATGATGAGATGTTTGTAACGCTGGTGGGTTTGGGCTGCGGCACCACCGACACCATGACTGCGGAGGGCCAGAGAGCCATTTTAGAGGCCGACTGCCTTCTGGGGGCCGGACGGCTGCTGGAGGCCCTGCCCGCCTCCTGCTCCCAAGCCCGCGTGTCTGCCACCAAGCCCGGCGATCTGCTGGAGGGCATCCTGTCCTCCGGGGCGGAGCGCCCCTGTGTGGTCTACAGCGGCGACACCGGCTTCTACTCCGGCACCCGCTCCCTCCTGCCCCTGCTGGAGGAGCGCAGCATCCCCCACAAGGTCCTCCCCGGCGTGTCAAGCGTCCAGCTGCTCTCCGCCCGCCTGGGCCGACCCTGGCAGGACTGGGTGCTGCGCTCTGCCCACGGGGTCCGCTGTGACCCGGTGGCCGCGCTCATGGAAGGGGCAGGCCGGCCCGCGTTCTTCCTCACCGGCGGCACCCTCGGCCCTGCCGACCTGTGCCGCAAGCTCACCGAGGCGGGCCTTGGTGAGCTGACCGTTACGGTGGGCGAGTACCTCTCCTACCCCCAGGAGACCATTCGCTCGGGCCGCGCGGCGGACTTCTCGGGGTTAGCATTTGCCCCCCTGTCCGTGCTTCTCTGTGAGGGCATCAAGGCCCCGCCCCGCCGTGCCCCCGGCTTTCCGGACGAGGCGTTTCTGCGGGACAAGGTCCCCATGACCAAGCAGGAGGTCCGGGCCGCCGTTCTCGGCAAGCTGGCCCCCGCTCCAACCGACGTTCTCTGGGACGTGGGGGCGGGTACGGGCAGCGTGTCGGTGGAGCTGGCCCTGGCTGCTCCCGCCGGGCACGTCTGGGCGGTGGAGCGCCACGCCGACGCCTGTGCCCTCATCCGCAGAAACCGGGAAAAGTTCGGAGCCTGGAACCTGACTTTGGTGGAGGGAACGGCTCCTGACGTGCTTGCCGATCTGCCCGCCCCCGACGGGGTGTTCCTCGGCGGTTCGGGTGGGAACCTGGCCGCCATCGTGGATGCGGTGCTGGCCAAAAATCCCGCCGCCCGTATCTGCATTTCCGCCATTGCGCTGGAATCGCTGGCATCTGCGGTGGCCGCGCTCACCGACTGCGGCCTTTCCGTTGAGGTGAGCCAGATCAGTGTGAGCCGCACTAAGAAGGCCGGTTCGCTCCATCTGCTCACCGCCAACAACCCGGTCTTTCTCATCACAGGAGTTCAGCCATGATGGGGCTTGTGGTGGCCGCGCCCCAGTCGGGCAGCGGCAAGACGGCCTTCACCTGTGCCCTGCTGGCCGCGCTGAAAAAACGGGGGGTCCTCCCCTGCTCCTTTAAGTGCGGGCCGGACTATATCGACCCCATGTTCCACCGCTCCGTGCTGGGGGTGGACTGCCATAACCTGGATCTGTTTCTGGCCTCTGAAAACCGGGTGCGCGCGATTTTTGCCGCCGGTGCCGCTGGACACGGGGCTGCGGTGGTAGAGGGGGCCATGGGACTATACGACGGGCTCTCCTTCACCGACCGGGCCAGTGCCTGGCACATCGCCCAGGTTTTGGGTTTGCCCGTCATTCTGGTGCTGCGCCCCCGTGGGGTCAGTCTCACCCTGGCCGCCCAGCTCAGAGGGCTAATGGACTTTCGCTCCCCCAGCCCCATCGCCGGCATCGTCCTGAACGACTGCCGGGAGGGGCTGTACCGCTCCCTGGCCCCCATGCTGGAGCGGGAGACGGGCCTTCCCGTGCTTGGTTTTCTGCCCCATATGGAGCAGGCCGACCTGCCAAGCCGCCATCTGGGCCTGTACACTGCCGGGGAGATTCACGATTTAAACGAGCGTGTGGAGGCCCTCTCCCAGGCTCTGGAGGAGCATGTGGATTTTGACCGCCTGGCTGAGCTGTGCTCCATTTCGGTTCCTGCTCCCCCCGCCTCTGCCCTGTCTGCCGACAGAAAAATTCCCATTGCGGTGGCAAAAGACGAGGCCTTCTGCTTCACCTATGCGGAGACGCTGGAGGCACTGGAGCAGGCAGGCGCCCAGCCGGTCTTTTTCAGCCCCATCCACGATGGCGGCCTGCCCCATGGCGTTGGCGGACTGTATCTGCCCGGCGGCTACCCCGAGCTGTACGCCCGGGAGCTTTCGGAGAACGATTCCATGCGCACCGCTGTCCGGGCCGCTGTGGAGAGCGGCCTGCCCACGGTGGCTGAGTGCGGCGGTTTTCTCTACCTGGGCCGGGAACTGACCGGCTCAGACGGCGTCACCCGGCCCATGGCAGGCGTGCTCCCCGGCTCCGGGTTCCCCACCGGGAAGCTGGTCCGCTTCGGTTACGCCGCCCTCACCGCCCGGGAGGACAGTCTGCTGTTCCGGGCGGGCGAGTCGGTGCCTGTCCACGAGTTCCACCACTGGGACTCCACGGAAACCGGCTCCGCCCTTCATGCGGAAAAACCGGGCTCGGGACGGAGCTGGGACTGCGGCTTCGTCTCCAACACGCTGTACGCTGCCTTCCCCCACCTCTACTTTGGGGGAGACTTAAACCTGGCAGAGCGGTTTGTTTCCGCCGCCAAACGCGATTATGTGAAAGGAGAACAGCCATGGAATTGACCTCTCTGCTTCAAGCCATCGGCCCCGCCGAGGAATCTGCCCGGCTCCGTGCCCAAGCCAAGTGGGCCGCGGTAGCAAAGCCCCTGGGCGGTCTTGGTCTGCTGGAAACCGCCATTGAGGACATTGCCGCTCTCACCGGCGACCATCAGGTGGATCTGAGCCGCCGCACCCTGTTGGTGCTGTGCGCCGATAACGGCGTCACCGCCCAGGGCGTGGCCCAGGCCCCTCCCTCGGTCACGGCTCTGGTGGCCCGGAATCTGGGCGCGGGCACCGCCAGCGTCAGCCGTATGGCCGCCTGTGCCCACTGTGAGGTGGTCCCGGTGGACATGGGTATGCTGGATTTTCAGGGGGCCGCCGGAGTGCTGAACCGCCGCGTCGGCAACGGCACCGGCGACATCTCCCAGGGGCCCGCCATGAGCCGGGAGCAGGCTCTTTCCGCCATTCAGGTGGGCATGGATCTGGTCCGGGAGCAGGCGGAACGGGGCTGTACCCTGCTGGCCACCGGTGAGGTAGGCATGGGCAACACCACCACCTCTGCCGCTGTGACCTGTGCCCTGCTGGGCCGCTCCCCCGTGGAGCTAACCGGCCGGGGGGCGGGTCTCTCCGATGAGGGACTTTTGAACAA
Source organism: Lawsonibacter sp. (assembly GCA_020025455.1). GTDB lineage: Bacteria > Bacillota > Clostridia > Oscillospirales > Oscillospiraceae > Lawsonibacter. The sequence continues at coordinate 10,747 of JAHHSC010000009.1, forward strand.
GCAGACCGCTATTGCCCAGGCCCTGGCGGTGAACCGCCCAGACCCCGCCGACCCGGTGGACGTGCTGGCCAAGGTGGGCGGTTTTGATCTGGCCGGTCTGTGCGGGGTCTTTCTGGGCGGCGCACGTTATAAGGTCCCCGTCCTTCTGGACGGTATCATCAGCTCCGCCGCCGCCCTGTGCGCGGTGCGGCTGTGCCAAAACGCCGGGAAGGCTCTGCTGGCCAGCCACCTGTCCGCCGAGCCAGCCGGGGCCGCCCTGCTGGAGGCCCTTGGGAAGAAACCTCTGCTCACCGCCGGTCTGCGGCTGGGCGAGGGCACCGGGGCGGTGGCCGCCATCCCCCTGCTGGACATGGCCCTGGCCGTCTATTATGAGGCCGCCACCTTTGCAGACTGCGGCCTGGCCCCCTATGTGCCCCAGGGAGGGACCTGATATGTTCACCATGGTCGTGGGAGGGGCCGCCAGCGGCAAGAGCGCGTTCGCCGAGTCGCTGGTGCTGCGCGCTCCCCTTGAACACCGCATCTACATCGCCACCATGGAGCCCTTTGATGCAGAATGTCTCCGCCGCATCGAGAAGCACCGGGCCATGCGGGCAGAGAAAGGCTTTCAGACGGTGGAGTGCTACCGGGATCTGTCCTCAGTCCGGGTGCCCAAGGGCAGCACGGTGCTGCTGGAATGTCTGGGCAATCTGTGCGCCAACGAGCTGTACGGCCCCGAAGGAAGCCGGGCGGAGGAGGCCATCTTCTCCGGGGTTCAACGCCTGTTGACCCAGTGCAGCCACCTGATTCTGGTGTCCAACGAGGTGTGCTCCGGGGGAACCAAGTACGCCGGGGACACCCTCTCCTATCTGAAGCTCATGGGCAGGCTCAACTGCCGTCTGGCCGCTCTGGCGGACAACCTCTGCGAGGTGGTCTGTGGGGTGCCGGTGTGGCACAAAGGAGGTTCCCTGTGAAAACCTGTTTGGAGACTTTGGCGGTGGCCTTCGGGATGTTTTCCGCTGTGCCTGTGCCCCAGCCCGAGTGGAATGAAAAAAATATGAAATACGCCCTGTGCGCCTTCCCGCTGGTGGGGGTGCTGGTGGGCGCTGTGTGGCTCTTGTGGGCCAAAGTCTGCGCTCTGCTGACCCTGCCCGCTTTTCTGCGGGGGGCGGGCTTCTGCCTTCTGCCCGTAGCGGTGACCGGCGGCATCCATCTGGATGGCTACGCCGACGTGAGCGACGCCCTGGCCAGCTGGGCCACTCCGGAGCGGCGGCAGGAGATTTTGAAGGACTCCCACTGTGGGGCCTTCGCCATCATCCGGCTGTGTACCTACTTTCTGTGGGATTTCGCTCTGTGTGCTGCGTTTCTTCCACAACAGCCCGCTCTTTTGTGCGCGGCGGTAAGTTTTGTCCTGTCCCGGACCCTGTCCGGTCTGGCCATTGCCACCCTGCCGCTGGCCCGGGACAGCGGTCTGGCCCACACCTTTGCCAGCGCCGCCCACCGGGGGCGGGTGAAGCTGGTGCTGTCTCTGGCCGCCCTGCTGGAATCAGCCCTGCTTGTGTGGCTTGGCGGACTGTCCGCACTGGCTATGCTGGCCGCCGCCCTGCTGTGCCTGTGGCACTATTGCCGCACCGCAAAAAACCAGTTCGGCGGTATTTCGGGGGACCTGGCGGGCTGGTTTTTGCAAAAAGCGGAAGTTTGGATGCTGTGCGCCCTGGTGCTCAGCCAGTATGTGGAGGAATTGCTATGATTTTCATTACCGGCCCCCTGTTCAGCGGCAAGCGGCACTATGCCATGGAGCTGCTGGGCTGTGAGGAGCAGGATCTTGCCGCGCGGGCTGCACTGGACGTTCAGGACCTGGCCGCCCAGCGGGCGGACGATCTGGAGGCGTTGGCCCGTGAGCTGGCCCAATACGAGGTGGTCACCGCCGCAGAGGTAGGGGGCGGCGTGGTCCCCATGGACCCCGGTGAGCGGGCCTCCCGTGAGGCGGCAGGGCGGCTTTGTGTCCTGCTGGCTCAGCAGGCCCAGGCGGTAGTCCGGGTGTTCTGCGGGGTCCCCACTGTGCTGAAAGGACCGCTGCCATGAAAATTTACCTCTTCCGCCACGGGGAGACTCAGTGGAACCGGGAAAAGCGCTATCAGGGTGTCAGCGACGTGCCCCTGTCTCCAGAGGGGGAGGCTGCCCTTATCCCCGCCGGATTTACCCCGAAGGCGGTCTATGTCAGTCCCCTGTGCCGGACCCGCCAGACGGCGGAGCGGCTTTTCCCAACCGTCCCGCAAATCGTCGTGGATGACCTGCGGGAGATGGACTTCGGCGCCTTCGAGGGCCGCAATTATATGGAGATGGAGCACGACACCGCCTACCGCACCTGGGTGGACGGAAACTGTGAGGGCCGCTGTCCCGGCGGTGAGGACTGGGCCATGTTCGCCTTCCGTGTAGAGCGGGCCTTTCTCGCCCTGGTGGAGGACCACCTGGAGCGGCAGGAGGACGAACTGGTCCTCGTGGCCCACGGCGGGGTCCAGATGGCCCTGATGGAGGCCTTCGCTCTGCCCCGGAAGGAGCGCTACCAGTGGTTCGTTCCGCCCGGCGGCGGCTTCCGGCTGGAGCTGGAGGAATCCCTCTGGGATACGGGACAGAAGCTCCGATACCTGGATACGGTGCGCTGCACCAGAGAGGAGAATCTATGCTGATCCTGTTGGCCGCCCTGGGCGGCTTTCTGCTGGACCTCTGGCTGGGCGACCCCGGCTGGATGCCCCACCCTGTCGTCTATATGGGCAGGCTCATCAGCGCCTCGGAGCGGTTTCTTCGCTCCCGCCTGCCTAAAACGCCCCGTGGCGAACGGATCGGCGGGGCACTGGTGGCGGTGTTCCTGCCCATTTTCACCCTGGTCCTGACCGGCACCGTCTGCCTGCTGGCTTACCGCCTCCACCCCGGTCTGGGGCTGGCTGTCCAGACTCTCTGGTGCTGGCAGGCCCTGGCCATGAAGGGATTGGCCCAGGAGAGCGGCAAGGTCCAAACCCAGCTGGAGCGTCACGACCTGCCCGCCGCCCGGACGGCGGTGAGCCGCATCGTGGGCCGGGACACCCAAGCTCTGGACGAGGTGGGGGTCACCAAGGCCGCCGTAGAGACGGTGGCAGAGAACTTTTCCGACGGTGTGGCCGCACCCATGCTCTATATGTTCCTGGGGGGCGCGCCCCTGGCTCTGTGCTACAAATCCATCAACACCATGGACAGTATGCTGGGCTATAAAAACGACCGGTACCTGCACTTCGGCCGCTGTGCCGCCAAGCTGGACGACGCGGCCAACTACCTGCCCGCCCGCATTGCCGCCCTCTTTTGGATCGCCGCCGCCTTTGTCACCGGCCACGACGGCAGAGGGGCCTTCCGCATCTGGCGCAGAGATAACCGCTGTCACGCCAGCCCCAACTCCGCCCAGACCGAGTCGGCCTGCGCCGGGTCCCTGGGCATCCAGCTGGCTGGCCCCGCCTGGTACTTCGGTCAGCGGTATGAGAAACCCACCATCGGCGATCCGGGCCGCACCCCCGAGCCCGCCGACATTGGCCGAGCCAACCAGATGCTGTACGCGGCGGGGACCCTGCTGCTGGTTTTCTGCGCCCTGGTTCGGGGTATGATCCTGATTGGAGGCTGAACCTTCTATGAACAACAAAAAGCGCGCCAAGTGCATTATGATCCAGGGCACCATGTCCGGGGCGGGCAAGAGCCTGCTGTGCGCCGGACTGTGCCGCATTTTCAAGCAGGACGGCCTGCGTGTGGCCCCGTACAAGAGCCAGAATATGGCTCTGAACAGCTGCGTCACCGCCGACGGTCTGGAGATGGGCCGGGCCCAGGTGGTCCAGGCCGCCGCCGCCGGGGTGGAGCCCGACGTGCGGATGAACCCGATTTTGCTGAAACCCTCCAGCGACACGGGCAGTCAGGTCATCGTCAACGGCGAGGTCCGGGGGCACATGGGGGCAGCGGAGTACTTCCGGCACAAGAAAGCTCTCATCCCAGACGTGCTGGCCGCCTACGAGAGTCTTTCCCGGGAGTTTGACGTGATCGTCATTGAGGGAGCGGGCAGCCCCGCCGAGATCAACCTGCGGGAAAACGACATTGTGAATATGGGTCTTGCCCAGCTGGTGGACGCCCCTGTGCTGCTGGTGGGCGACATCGACCGGGGCGGGGTCTTTGCTCAGCTCTACGGCACTGCCGCCCTCCTCCAGCCGGAGGAGCGCGCCCGCATCCGCGGCCTTATTATCAACAAATTCCGGGGCGATGTGGATATCCTCCGCCCCGGTCTTGCCATGCTGGAGGAGAAAACAAACATCCCTGTGCTGGGCGTGGTCCCCTACCTCCGGGTGGATGTGGACGACGAGGACTCTCTGGCTCCAAGGCTCACCCATCAGGAGCAGCACAAGGCCCTGGACGTGGCAGTCATCCGTCTGCCCCGCATCTCCAACTTCACCGACTTCTCCTCTCTGGAGTCCCACCCGGCGGTCGGGGTCCGCTATGTGGACCGGCCGGAGCGCCTGGGCAGCCCCGATCTGGTGGTGCTCCCCGGCACAAAGAGCACGATGGCGGATCTGCTGTGGCTGCGGGAGAGCGGCCTGGAGACCGCCATCCTAAAGCTGGCCAGCCGGGGTGTACCGGTGCTGGGCGTCTGCGGCGGCTACCAGATGCTGGGGCAGCGGCTGGAGGACCCCGACGGGGTGGAGAGCGGCCTTTCCTCCCTCCGGGGCATGGGGCTGCTGCCGTGTACCACGGTATTCTCCCCCGCAAAGACCCGCACCAGGGTCAAGGCCCAGGTGCTGGGCGGCCCCATGGCGGGGGCCGAGCTGGAGGGCTATGAGATTCACATGGGGACCACCCAGGTGGACGGTGAGCCCTTCTGCAAGCTGGAAACCGGAGCGGCAGACGGGTGCATCCACAAAAACGTGTTCGGCACCTACCTCCACGGCCTTTTCGACAGCGGGGATCTCACCGACAAGCTGGTGCGGTGGCTCTGCCAGCGCAAGGGCATCTCCCCTCAGCTGGCGGCCCCCAAGTCCCACCGGGACTACCAGGAGGAGCAGTTTGACCTGCTGGCTGACGGGGTGCGGAAGGCCCTGGACATGGAGGCGATTTACCGCATTTTGAACCGAGAGGAGGACCTGTGATGGATCAGCAGCACGTGAAGCCCGCCGACATCGAGCGGACCAGTATGTCGATTATTGAAACGGAGCTGGAGGAGCGGGGCATTTTGCTCCCCCCGGAGCTGGCACCCGTGGTGAAGCGGGTCATCCACACCACCGCCGACTTCGATTACGCAGAAAATCTGCGCTTCACCCCCCGTGCGGTGGAGCTGGGTATTAAGGCCATGAAGTCTGCCCCCACCATCGTCACCGACACCAACATGGCCCGGTCCGGGGTGAGCAAGCCCACCCTCCAGAAGCTGGGGGGACAGGTCCTGTGCTACATGGCGGAGCCGGAGGTGGCAGAGCTTGCCAAGCGCAGCGGCACCACCCGTGCCGTGGCCTCCATGGACAAGGCGCTCCAGAGCTTTGAGCACCCCATTCTGGCTGTCGGCAACGCCCCCACCGCCCTGCTGCGGCTCACAGAGCGGATGGAGGCGGGCGCGCGGCCCGCCCTGGTCATCGGCGTGCCGGTGGGCTTTGTCAACGTGGTGGAGAGCAAGGAACGCATTCTCGCCGCCTGTGAACGGTTCTCGGTCCCCGCCATTGTGGCCATGGGCCGGAAGGGCGGCAGCAATGTGGCCGCCGCCATCTGCAACGCCCTGCTCTACAGCGCAGCCAATACCTTGGACCCCACCGCCCGGGGCTGGCAATAAGATAAAAAGAGTGCTGCTCGTTTTCCCTTTCACAGGGGAAACTTCACGCGTCCCGGAATCCCCGGCAGAGATTGCTTCGGCAATTTCTGCCGGGGTTCTTTTATGGAGGAACCTGTGTATTGGTCTCTTGCGCTGTATCAGCACCATGCAGCCGATGTCGTTGTCGTCGATCCCCACGGTCTGCGGGGGACAGCTCTCGAATATAGCCCCTTGGCTTGGAACACCGCCCGTACCTTACGGCTGGAAGCTGGTCCCAGAGTAACCATAGTCTACAGAATCGTTCGAGACCGTAGAGGTGTCTCCTCAAAACAAAAATACCCGGATAGAAACGTTGCTTTTTGCTGTAATCGCGTGATATAATGTTGAAAATATCTATGCATATTCAACAAATTTTTCTGCCTCTGGATGTCCAATATAACAAAACGACCAATGTGATTGTAGAAGCGCGCAGATTGTCCGTTTTATTGTACTTCATTTATGTGACAATACTCACATCTCAACAAGATGAAAGGGGGATCGTCATGGAATCTGCTCCTTACTTGGCTCATAGTTCAGCCACGGGACAGACGCAAGCCGTTTTTGACCATCTACGTGGAACAGCCTCCTTGGCCAAAGACTTTGCCCGACCATTTGGTGGCGAGGGACAGGCGGAACTGGCTGGCTTGGCTCACGACATTGGAAAATATTCTCAGGGCTTTCAAAAACGACTGAAGGGTGCACCGATTCAGGTAGATCACTCTACTGCGGGGGCAGTGGAGTGCTGGCGGCGCGGGCAGCCTTTCGCCGCTTTTGCAGTAGCCGGCCACCACGGGGGCCTGCCCGACGGCGGCAGCCAGGCGGACGGGCCGGACCAGGCTACTTTTCTAGGGCGCATGAAGCGGAAGGAGAACGGGGTTCTGGAGCCTTATGATTGCTGGGAGCAAGAGGTAACGCTGCCCCAGGCGGTCGTTCCGGACTTTCTCTCGAAGCAATCGGGGTCGGAATGGGTGTTTTTTACCCGGATGCTCTATTCTTGCCTGGTGGACGCAGACTTTCTGGACACCGAGGCCTTTATGGAAGGCCGAAACCGGGAGCGCAACGAAACTTCCATAAACCAGCTGTGGGACAAGCTCCGGAGCTACACATCGGCCTGGTTCCCGCCAAAAGGCGAGTTGAACCGCCAGCGCTGTCAGATCTTGGAGCGGTGCATCCACGAAGGAGAAGCACGATCCCCGGGTCTCTTTTCCCTTACCGTGCCGACCGGCGGGGGAAAAACCGTCGCCTCCCTTGCCTTTGCCCTGGCCCACGCCAGAACGCACGGCCTGCGGCGGGTGATCTATGTCATCCCCTATACCTCCATCATTGAACAGACGGCAGAAGTATTCCGGGAGATATTGGGCGAAGAAAACGTGCTGGAACACCACTCCAATATGCTCTATGATCTGGAGGGAGAGGCCAATCCCCACACCATCCGCCTGGCTAAGGCCACGGAAAACTGGGACATGCCGGTGGTGGTGACCACAGCGGTGCAGTTTTTTGAATCTCTGTACGCCTGCCGCTCGTCCCAGTGCCGCAAGCTCCACAATATTGCCGGCAGTGTGGTGATTTTCGACGAGGCCCAGATGCTGCCCATTGCTTATCTGCGCCCCTGCGTCTGGGCGATTTCGCAGTTGGTGGCCCATTACGGTATCTCTGCGGTTCTCTGCACAGCCACACAGCCCGCCCTTGCGCCGGTTTTTCACGAATTTCTTCCCCAGGTTCCCATGCAGGAGCTGTGCCCGCCCGATACCGATCAGTGGGAGGTGTTCCGCCGGGTGTCCTTTCAGCAGGCGGGCCGTCTGACCTGGGATGATCTGGCCGCACAGCTCAACGCCCACAGTCAGGTTCTGTGCATCGTCAACACCAGAAAGGCGGCCCAGGCGGTATATGGGCGACTGGATGGGGCAGGCACGTTCCACCTATCCACCCTCATGTGCCCCAGCCACCGGAAGGCACAGCTCACGGAGATTCGCCGCCGCCTGAACGAGGGACTGCCCTGCCGAGTGGTGTCCACCTCGCTTATCGAGGCAGGCGTGGATGTGGACTTCCCGGCGGTGTTCCGAGAGATGGCCGGGCTGGATTCCATCCTACAGGCCGCTGGACGGTGCAACCGAGAAGGCAGGCGGTCTGCGGAGGAGAGCATAGTCTATATTTTTGAAGGGGAGGAGAAAGCGCCGCAGCTCTTTTCCACCGCGATCGGCGCAGGAAAGGCGGCTATGTCCCGCCATGCGGATATTGCCTCCCACGCTGCCATCCATGCCTATTTTTCGGACTTGCTGGATCTAAAGGGAACGGAGGCCCAGGATCAGCAGCAGATCTTACCCCTCATCCAGTCAGAATTTTTCCCGTTCCGCACGGTGGCAGAGCGCTTTCATCTTATCGACACCCCCACCCGGACGGTCTATATTCCGTGGGGAGAAGGAGCCGCGCTTGTGGCGCAGCTGCGCGCCGGTGCAGGAGGACGGGCTCTGTTCAGGCGGCTGGGGCAATATGGCGTGTCCGTCTATGAAACGCACTTTTCTGCTCTGGAGGCGGCGGGAGATCTGGAGGTGCTGGAAAACGGTGCAGCCATCCTGCTCAATGAGGGGCTTTACTGCGATGAGACCGGTCTTTCTCTGGAGGCCGACAGTGGGAAGGGATCGTTTATCTAAAACGACAAAAACCGAAAGGAGTGACGCCTATGTCCATAAAATTGGAGGTATGGGGGGATTACGCCCTCTTTACCCGCCCGGAGATGAAGGTGGAGCGGGTCAGTTATGACGTGATGACCCCCTCCGCGGCCCGGGGGCTGATCGAGGCCGTCTATTGGCACCCCGGTATGCGGTGGCACATTGACCGCATCTATGTCTGTAGCCCCATCTGCTTCAGCAATCTGCGGCGCAACGAGGTCAAATCCACCGTCTCGGCCCGAACGGCCCGCACGGTGATGGAGCGAGGAAAGGGAGAGCTGTATCTCAGTACTTCCGAGGACATTCAGCAGCGGGCCGCCCTGCTGCTGCGGGGAGTACGCTATGTGATCGAGGCCCATTTTGAGATGACAGAGAAAGCGGCACCAGGGGATAATCCCGGCAAATTCCAGGACATTGTAACGCGGCGTATTCAGAAGGGGCAGTTTTATCACCAGCCCTGCTTCGGCTGCCGGGAGTTTCCCGCCCAGTTCCGTCTGTGTGAGGAGATCCCGCCCTGCCCGGAGGAATTAAAGGGCGAGAGGGACCTTGGATGGATGCTCTATGACATGGACTACACCGATCCAGAGAACATCACTCCCCTCTTTTTCCGGGGGATCCTTCGGGACGGGGTGCTCAACGTCCCCTCCTGGGACAGCGAGGAGGTGCGGCGATGATTTTGCAAGCACTGACGGAATACTATCGCACCCTGGCAGACAGCGGAGCGATCTCTCCGCCGGGCTGGGCAGATGTCAAAGTCTCCTATGCCCTGTGCATCGGAGCAGATGGGGCACTGGAGCAGGTGGTCTCTGTCCAGACCGAACAACCGAAGGGGAAAAAGACCGTGCTGGCGCCCCGGCTTATGAGACTTCCGGCCCCGGTGAAGCGCTCCAGTGGAATTTTAGCTAATTTCCTCTGTGACACATCCAGCTATCTGCTGGGTGTGGACAACAAGGGGAAGCCCCAGCGGTCCTTGGAGTGCTTTCATGCGTGCAAGGCCCTTCACGAGGAGCTGTTGGACGGGGTGGACAGCCCCGCAGCCCGAGCCGTGCTGGCCTTTTTCCGGACATGGCAGCCGGAACAGGCCGCTGGTCATCCTGCACTGGCTTCCTGCTGGGATGAGATCATGGCCGGCGGTAATCTGGTATTCCGATACGATGGAGCCTTTGTTCATCTGAACGCACCGATCCAGCAAGCCTGGGACAACCACTATCAGGCGGAAGAGGATGGCCCACAGATGGTCTGCCTGGTCACCGGGGAACGTGGAGCGGTGGAGAGCATCCACCCCTCCATTAAGAACGTACAGGGCGCTCAGTCCAGCGGTGCAGCTCTGGTGTCCTTCAATGCTCCCTCCTTTTGCTCTTATGGAAAAGAACAAAATTATAACGCCCCCACCAGTAAATACGCCGCCTTCGCCTATACCACCGCCCTCAATCACCTGCTCTCCGACCGGAAGCATGTCTACCGGATGGGAGACGCCACTGTGGTCTGCTGGGCCCGATGCGGCGGAGATATCTACCAGAATATCATGGGCTGGGCCCTTTTTGGGGCGGAACCGTCTTACACATTGACCGATTTGCAGGGGGCGCTGAACAATTTGTGCAATGGTACGGCGGTGGACCTGGACGAGGCGCGGCTGGACCCCAATATGGACTTCTATATCCTGGGCCTCTCCCCCAATGCCGCCCGTCTCTCGGTGCGCTTTTTCCTGCATAACAGCTTTGGCGCCTTTCTCCGCAACGCCCAGGCCCATCAGCAGCGGCTGGAGATCGTCAAACCCGCCTATGATAAATTCGACACCCTCCCGCTTTGGAAACTGCTGGACGAGACCGTCAATCAGAACAGCAGGGACAAGACCCCAACGCCCAATATGGCCGGTGAGGTGCTGCGCTCTGTTCTCACCAATACCCGTTACCCGGCCACTCTACTAAACGGTGCAGCGCTGCGCATCCGGGCAGAACGATCGGTCAGCCGCGGCCAGGCCGCAATTTTAAAAGCCTACTATCTGAAAAATCCACATCCCGACGTACCAAAGGAGGTTTTGACCGTGTCCCTCAATCCAGACAGCACCAATATCCCCTACAACCTGGGGCGGCTCTTTTCCGTACTGGAAGCCATCCAGTCCAAGGCCAACCCCGGTATCAACACCACCATCAAGGATAAGTATTTCAACTCGGCGTCCGCCACCCCCGCCATCGTGTTTCCGGTGCTGGTGAATCTGGCACAGAAGCATTTGAAAAAGCTGGGTCCCGGCCTGCGTACCTACTATGACAAACAGATCGCTGAGCTAATCTCCAAGCTGGGAGAGGGCTATCCCCCGCGCATGAATCTGCCCCAGCAGGGCTGCTTCCAGCTGGGCTATTACCACCAGACCCAAAGCCGCTTTGAAAAAAAGGAGGAAATGTAACATGTCTGAGCCTATCAAGAACCGCTATGAATTTGTCATTCTCTTCGACGTGGAAAACGGCAACCCCAATGGCGACCCCGATGCCGGCAATATGCCCCGCGTGGACCCGGAGACCGGTCTGGGCATCGTGACCGACGTGTGCCTCAAGCGGAAGATCCGCAACTATGTGGAGACCGTGAAGGAGGACGCCACTGGCTACCGCATCTATGTAAAAGACGGCGTGCCGCTGAATCGAAGCGATGGGGAGGCGTACGTCGAACTGGATATCACGGAGAAAAATGTGAAAGAGAAAAAGAAGGCAGATCCCGATCTAGATCGAAAGATCCGGGACTGGATGTGTGCCAACTTTTACGACATCCGCACCTTCGGTGCCGTAATGACCACCTTTATGAAAGCGGCACTGAATTGCGGCCAGGTGCGAGGCCCGGTGCAGCTGGGCTTTGCCCGCAGTGTGGAGCCGGTGGTACCCCAGGAGGTCACCATCACCCGTGTGGCCATTACCACTGAGGCCGACGCAGAGAAAAAGGGGACTGAGATGGGACGCAAGTATATCGTCCCCTATGGTCTCTACCGCTGTGAGGGCTATATCTCCGCGAATTTAGCCCGCAAGACCACCGGTTTTTCCGAGGAGGACCTGTCCTTGCTGTGGGAAGCCATTATCAATATGTTTGAGCACGACCACTCTGCTGCCCGGGGCAAAATGGCGGTACGGGAGCTCATTGTGTTCAAGCACGACAGCGAACTGGGTTGTGCCCCTGCCTGGAAACTCTTTGATTTGGTAAAAGTGGGCCGAAAGGACGCCGATACGCTGGCTCCCGCCCGTTCCTATCAGGATTACATCGTCACAGTGGATGAGTCCGCTCTGCCTGCCGGCGTTACCTGTCAGCGGATGGGGTGACGTATCGTGAGGAGGACTACCTCCAGCTTTCCGGACTTCAACACTTCGCTTTCTGCCGACGTCAATGGGCGCTCATCCACATGGAGCAGCAGTGGGCGGAGAATCTGCGTACGGTAGAGGGTGATTTATTCCACCGACGGGCCCACGGGGCGCGTGGATTGAAATGGTATGCAATTTAGGCGGTGTTGTTTTTTTAGCGTCGCTCCCCCCACGGGGAGCGTGGGTTGAAATACCAGCCCCATAAATACCCGTGCCAATATGCCTAAGTCGCTCTCCCCACGGGGAGCGTGGATTGAAATTGGGTGAAGCGCGACGGCACAATCCATGCGAAAGTCGCTCCCCCCACGGGGAGCGTGGATTGAAATGTCCACTGGGCCAGGCGGCGGGCGTAGGCATCTAGGTCGCTCCCCCCACGGGGAGCGTGGATTGAAATTGGGCACACTGGGACTGCTGGAGCTGGAGGTCGGTCGCTCCCCCCACGGGGAGCGTGGATTGAAATATCTGAGGGTCAAGGCCAGCG
>JAHHSC010000090.1 GCA_020025455.1 Lawsonibacter sp.
TCTGCGATCTTCACAAAAACATTGGCAGGCTGCTGGCACAGGGGACAGACAAAGTCAGCAGGCAGATGCCCCTCATAGATATAGCCGCAGATGGAACACTTCCATATCTCACCGGTGGCTTCCGGAGCCGCCTGCTGGGGAACTTCCACAGGCTCCACATCTGCCATCGGAGCATCGGAACCAGCGCGGAGGATGCCGCTCCGATCCTCGTAGCTGGTGTGAAGCATCTTCTCGGCCATATCACTAAGCGGTTTTCCGTAGAACTCCTGATACACCTGCTTGATGTCGGGGTTTTCGTGGCTGCTTCGGATGGTCATACTGCTGTCCTTGGCATAGAGCCCCTGCATGCGGGCCTTGCGAACGGTGTCCTTGTCTTTCATAATGTCTTTGGGCTGCCCACCGCCGCCGACGCAGCCGCCGGGGCAGGTCATGACCTCCACAAAGTCATATTGCTTCTCACCGGAGCGGAGCAGACGGATCAGCTGTCTGGCGTTGGCTGTGCCATAGGCGACAGCCACCCTTACGGTCCGATCACCTACGGGAATCGAAGCCTCTCGGATGCCATCGTAGCCACGGACAGGAGAGAGACTGATGAGGTCAGTAGGAGCGGGGGAACCGGTCATAAATTCGTAGGCGGTACGCAGAGCGGCCTCCATAACGCCACCGGTATTTCCAAAGATCACGCCTGCGCCGGAGGCTTCTCCCATAAGACTATCGTAAGGGCTCTCCTCCAGAGTGTCGAAGTTGATGCCGGCCTCTCTGGTCCACTTGGCCAACTCCCGGGTGGTAATGACCTGGTCCATATCCCGCATGGAGTCGTCACCCAGATAAATACCGGCAGCATGCATCTCGCTCCGGCGAATCTCAAACTTCTTGGCCGTGCATGGGGTGACCGCTACGTTAACGATCTTCTTGGGATCAATGCCCATCTTCTTTGCAAAGTAGGTCTTGATGGTGGGACCCTGCATACCGATGGGACTTTTTGCGGTAGACAGGTGATCCGTCATATCGGGGAAATAGGTCTCCACAAACTTGACCCAAGCGGGGCAGCAGCTGGTGAATTGGGGCAGGGGGGCAGTCTGTTTGGTGAGCCGCTCGATCAGCTCGCTGGCCTCCTCCACAATGGTCAGATCAGCGGCAAAGTTGGTGTCCAGCACATAGTCGGCACCCAGCTTCCGCAGCAGAGACACCATCTTTCCCTGCACAAAGCTGCCATCTGCCAGACCAAATTCCTCACCCAGCGATACACGAACCGAGGGAGAGGTGCTGAAAATCACGATCTTGTCAGGGTCCTGAATGGCCTGTATCACGTCCTGATATTCATACTGCTCCGTGATGCTGTCCACCGGACATACATTGGCACACTGCCCGCAGTTGATGCATATGGCCTGATTGGCGGTCTGCTCCAGGGTGTAAGTACCTAAAACGCCAATGTCGTTGGTACAGACATCCCGGCACATGCCGCATTTGATGCATTTTTCTTCAAAGCGTTGAATGCTGGGGTTATCCAGCTCAATGGGAACGCGGACGTGCAAAGGCATATGGTTCATATTCTTATCCCCCATGATCGTAGACTGATTGTTTCGTTATGCGAAAGAAATGCGCCACAGCACACAGCAGCGCACTTTCTCCAATCGTACATTAAGTTGCGGAGCAGGAATCCGCTTCCTCGATCCAAGTAATCGAGTATTTCAGTATGTGAAACGCGGTTAGGCAATTGCGCAGACGGTATGGTATCTAGCTTTGGCAGTCTGGGCAGATACATTTGAAGATGACACCGTTATGTATAACAGTATCATCTTCTTATTAGTAATGATTCCTAAATATAAATACCATATTACAGCACCCCAGTCAATGGTTTTTTCAAGATTTTTTGTCGGTTTTCTCGCCCGTGCTGCTTTTGTCCATGTACGGAGGGAAGGGTGTAAATGAAATGGAACGATACCGACTGTATTATTCAAATGAAAAAATACATGACAAAATAATAACTGCACTACAAATGGTACTAAATTTAAGAAAAATAACAAATCGTCGATCCGGTTTACGCAGACAAAATTCCATGCTAGAATATCCTCAACGAGAGGAGGGGGACAATGGACCGGGAGCAGGCGTATAACAAGGCCGTAGGTGCGAGACACTTGAAGCGGTATGGACAATTCTTCACGCCGGAGCGGGCGGCTCAGTTCATGGTATCCTGGGCCTGCGAGGGGGCGGAGACCATGCTGGACCCGGCGGCGGGCAACAGTGTATTTCTCCGGGCGGCCCGGGCGCGTTACCCCGATTGTGTGCTCACCGGCTATGAGGTGGACGGGGCCATGTTGGACCACTTCGGAAATCCCGCCTGTGCCGACCTGCGCTGGGACGACTACCTGCGGGGGGACTGGCAGGGGCGGTATGATGCCATTGTGTGCAATCCCCCCTATCACCGCTTTCAGGCGGTGGAGGGCAGGGAGAAGCTGCTGGAGGATATCCGCACCCATACCGGAGTGAACTGCAGCGGCCGTTCCAACCTATATAGTCTTTTTCTGGTGAAAAGCATGGCTCAGCTCTCTGAGCGGGGGCGGCTTGCCTACCTGGTGCCGTCGGAGTTCCTCAACTCCCAATACGGGACACCAATAAAAAAGAGAATGGTGGAGGAGAACCTGCTCCGGGCGATTTTGAACTTGGACTGCGAAAAAGACTTGTTTCCGGGGGCAATCACCACGGCCTGCATCCTTCTGCTGGATCGGGAGGAGAAGGAGGGGGTGGATTTTTACCGCGTCTCGTCTCTGGAGGAGCTGGTGGACTTGCAAAGCCTCACACCCGTCTGCCACGTCCGATATGAAAACCTGCGGGCTGAGGACAAATGGCGGCCCTATCTGCTGGGGGAGAGGCGGTTGGAGAGGGGAGCACTTGTCCCCCTGTCCAAGTTTTGCACTGTGTCCCGCGGCATTGCCACCGGTGCCAATGAATTTTATTGTTTCTCTCGCTCCAGAATGAAGAAACACCACTTACAGGAAGCATACTTTACACCGTGTATCTGTCGATCAGCCCAGGTGAAGGAGCCGGTTCTCACCGAAGCGAAATTCCGGGCACTGGCGGCGCAGGACCAGACGGTCTATCTGCTGGATGTTCGGAACGTCGAAGATGAGTGGCTCAAGCGCTATGTGGAGGCGGGGGAAAAGCAGGGAATACCGACCCGATATTTACCCGCTCACAGGAAGCCCTGGTACTCGGTGGAACGGAAGGCGGCCGCACCGATCTGGGTGTGCTCAGCCTACCGGAACGGCATGAAATTTGTGCGAAACCGGGCCGGAGTAGCCAATTTGTCCACGTTTCACGGGATTTACATGAAAGAGCCCTATGCGGGAGAGGCTGATTTGCTGTTTGCCTACCTGCTCACGCCAACGGCCCAGCGGCTGCTGGAGGAAGAGCGGAAGGAGCTGGGCGGTGGGCTTCAAAAATTCCAGCCCAACGACCTGAACCGGGCCAGAATTCTGGATCTGGATCTCATTTCGGAGCGGGACCGGGCCTCCATGCTGGCACTCTATCGGCAGATGGAAGAGCAGGGGTCCACCCACCTCATGGAAAAGGTGGATCATATCGTAAGAACGTACCTGAATGTGTAAAAACACCGCTTCTGCTGGGCAGAAGCGGTGTTTTTTCGGTCGGAAGGAACATCACGCGAAGAGGGCGGCCAGACTTTCCGTGTAGGGGGCCCGGCAGACCCCTTTCTCGGTGACGATGCCGGAAATCAGGTCGTGGTCGGTGACATCGAAGGCGGGGTTGTAGCAGTCCACACCCTTGGGCGCCATAGGCTCTGAGTACCACATTTCCCGCAGCTCGGCGGAGTCCCGCAGCTCGATGGGGATGTGGTCGCCGTCTGGGCAGCGCAGGTCGATGGTGGAGGTGGGCCCCAGCACATAGAAGGGAATCCCGTAGTGCTTGGCGAGAATGGCCACGCCGCTGGTGCCAATTTTGTTGGCCACATCGCCGTTGGCAGCCACCCGGTCACAGCCCACAAAGCAGGCCTGAACCCAGCCGTTCCGCATGACAATGGATGCCATGTTGTCACAGATGAGGGTCACATCGACACCGGCCTTTTGCAGCTCCCAGGCGGTGAGCCTGGCCCCCTGAAGCAGGGGGCGGGTCTCGTCCGCGTAGACGTGAAAGTCCATCCCCTTCTCACGGCCCAACAGGATGGGGCCGAGGGCGGTACCATAGCGGGAGGTGGCCAGGGGACCGGCGTTGCAGTGGGTGAGGATGCCATCCCCGTCTTTCAGCAGGGACAGGCCATACTCGGAGATGGCCTTGCACATCTCAATGTCCTCGGCGTGGATGCGGCGGCACTCCTGCCCCATGAGGGCCAGCACCTCCCGAATGGGGCGGTCGGACCGGGAGATGGCCAGCTTTTCCATCCGCTCCAGTGCCCAGCTCAGGTTGACGGCGGTGGGGCGTGAGGCGTTCAGAAAGACCTTGTTTTCGTGGAGCACCTGAAAGAAGGGGCCGTCCCGGTGGTTCCACTGGCGGGCCAGAGCGTAGAGACAGTAGGCAGCGCAGATGCCGATTGCAGGCGCACCACGGACCCGGAGCAGCCGGATCGCGTCATACATCTCCTGGCGGGTGCGGAGCGTGAGGTAGACGGTCCGGTTGGGCAGCTGGGTCTGGTCCAGAATGATGACGCTTGTTTCATCCTCTCCCAGACGGACATTCTCACTGAACAGGACCTGTTTCACAATATCAGACATGGGCTGCCTCCTTTGTTTTCCTGTGCTTTCAGGGCGGTTTCATGGATATTATACGGTTTTTTCCCATCGAGTGCAAGCCGGTTCCT
>JAHHSC010000091.1 GCA_020025455.1 Lawsonibacter sp.
ATGACACAAGAAGGAGGGAAACGGTTGAATATCATTCTGAGCAATTCCAGCGGGAAGCCCATCTACGAGCAGATCTGCGACCAGGTGAAGGAGCAGATCATGGCGGGCGCTCTGGCCCCCGGTGAGGCCATGCCCTCCATGCGGCTTCTCGCCAAGGAGCTGCACATCTCGGTCATCACCACCAAGCGCGCCTATGAAGAGCTGGAGCGCGATGGCTTTTTAGACACCGTGCCGGGCAAGGGCTGCTTTGTGGCCCACCAAAATCGGGAACTCTTACGGGAAAACCGGCTGCGGGCCGTGGAAGAAAAGCTGTCCCAGGCCATTGACGAGGCCCGAAAGGGCGCGATTCCCCTTAGCGAACTACAAGAAATGCTGACACTTCTATATGGAGGAAACGACCATGCGTAATGCAATCGAAATCAAGGGACTGTGCAAGTCCTTCCCCGGCTTTGTGCTGGACCACCTGGACCTGACCCTCCCCGGCGGCACCATTCTGGGCCTGATCGGCGATAATGGCGCGGGCAAGTCCACCACCATTAAATGTATCCTGGACCTGGTCCACCCGGAGTGCGGCTCCATCTCCGTCTGGGGCAAGGACCCACACATCCAGAATAAAGAGGTTCTGTCCCAGATCGGCGTGGTCTTTGACGAGTGCCTCTTCCCCGGCGAGTTCCGCACCCAGGACCTGGAAAAGACCCTGGCTCCCTGCTACAAGGACTGGGACAGCGCTCTCTTTGCCCACTATCTGGAGAAGTTCTCCCTGCCCCGTGACAAGAAGATCAAGGAGTTCTCCCGGGGCATGAAGATGAAGCTCTCTCTGGCGGCGGCTCTGGCCCACCGGCCCCGGCTCCTGCTGCTGGATGAGGCCACCGCCGGGCTGGACCCGGTGGTCCGCAGCGAGATTTTGGATGAATTTCTGGACTTCGTCAAGGACGAGGACCACGCCATCCTCCTGTCCAGCCACATCACCAGCGACATCGAGCAGGCAGCCGACTATGTGGTCTACCTCCACGGAGGCAAAGTGGTCCTCAGCGGCACCAAGGACGACATTCTGGACTCCTACGGCCGGGTGGGCTGCACCGCACGGCAGCTGGAGACTCTGGAGCCGGGCGAGGCCCTGCGGGTGCGCCGGGGCGAGTTCGGCTGTGAGCTGCTGGTAGCTGACCGGGGTGACTTTGCCCGGAAGCACCCCGACTTCGTGGTGGACAAACCCACCCTGGACGAGATCATGGTGTTCTTCGGAAGGGGGGATGCTCTGTGAAAGGCTTGGTTTATAAGGACCTGCGCCTCCTGCGGGGCACCCTGCTGATCTATATTCCGCTTATCATTCTGCTTTATCTTTTCGCCCCAAACAGCACCTTTGCCAGCTCCTTCACCAGTGTGATGCTGCTCGTCCTCCCCACCTCCTGCTTCGGCGTGGATGAGGTCTGCGGCTGGGATAAGTACGCCGCCACCCTCCCGGCGGGCCGAAAGGCCGTGGTAGGGGCCAGATACGTTCTGGTACTGCTCCTGCTGGGCGGTATCATGGCACTGACCGCCCTGGCCAGTCTGCTGCCCCAGGCCAGCCGCACGATGAACGGACCGTTTGCCTCCTTGATCAGCACGCTGGCTTTCATCATGGTAGAGCTTCCCCTGATCTATCAGTTCGGGCGCAAGCTGTGGACTTACCTCATTTCCGCTCTGGTCTGCGCCCCTCTGATCTTCCTGGCCATCTTTCTGACAGACCTGGCCGGTGCTATGGCTTGGCCCATCTTTCTTGTGCTGGCAGCAGTTGGATGCATCATCTCCTATCAAATTTCCTGCTCCATCGTGGCAAAATCGGAATACTAAACAGAAAAGGAGGCTCTCTTTATGCGAGGATTTCTCTATCACGACGGCCGACTGATCCGCCGCAGCCTTGCTGGATGGCTCCTCCTGCTGATCGGGCTTGACCTTTTCGGCGTGATGAGCTCCTCCACCCTCTCCCCGCTTCCCCTCGTCCTTCCCTACAACGGCATCTCCAAAAAGCTCTTCACCCACGACCACAAGGACGGCTGGAACCGGTATGCGTTCTCTCTGCCGGATGGACGCAAGTCCGCTCTGCGGGCCCGATACCTGCTGTTCTCCGGGATTCTGGCGGCGGGGACCGCACTCCAGATCGCGCTTCTCCCCCTCCTGTCCCAGCGGTTCACGGTGGACCTGCACGGGTCGATGCTGGTGCTCGTCTATGGCTCCTTCCTGCTTCTCCTGTTCTTCTGCGTGGACATGACCATCACCTACTACTTGGGGCTGAGCGCCGGTGCCTCCGCCTTGGTGGTACTCTTCCTCCTTTTCATTCTGGCCGTCGCCCCCCTGTTTCAGGTCCTGCTTGACGACCTGTCCCTGGAGACTTTGCAGCGGCTGCTGGGCCTGATCCTGTTCCCCGTGGCCCCCGCCGCTGTCTACCTCTCCTACCGGCTGAGCCTGCGGGTGGTCCGCACACGGGACTTCTGACCGCTCTGAACAAAATCTTCACACCCGTGCCCTCTTGCACGTTTCCGCATCGGGGTGCTATAATAAAGTCGTGTGTATCGTATTGTAGCATAAGGAGTGTGAGCGAGCATGACCGCAAAGGAAGCGATCCGTGAGCTGGAGAACATGAAGCAGTTCTCTGCCGCCAAGAGCCTTGAAGTGCTGGATTACGCAATCCGGGCCATCAAGGAAAACGAACAGGCCAAGACCGTCAGCGTCAAGTAAGCTTTCCAAAAACGCAAAACAGAGGACTGCCCTGGGGCAGTCCTCTGTTTTTTCATTCTCTTATCAGGTCCAGCAGGTGCCGGGTGATCTTGCCCGTCAGCCCCCAGATGGTCCTGCCCTCCCAGGGCCAGATGGGGCCGCTCTCATAGCCGGGTATCCAGCTATAGTCCCGGCTGATCCCCAGCTTTTCATAGGGAAAATCCTCCTCCGGCTGCGGCACCAGCGGATAGTGATAGACTTCCGGCTGCGTCGTCAGCAGGTGCCTGAGCGGCACCAGGAAAACTTCCTCCACCTCGTCTGGATTGATCTCCAGTTCAGACAGCGCTTCAAACTCCACCAGTCCCAGCACCGGATAGAGGACGGTACTGCCCCGGTGGACCAGAACGTCCAGCTCGCCCAGCAGGGTGATCTGCTCCCGACTCAGGCCCAGCTCCTCCTCCGTCTCCCGGAGGGCGCAGTCCACAGGCCCTTCCCCCGGCTCCATGCCTCCGCCGGGAAAGCACACCTCGTTGGGCTGGCGGCGCAGGCTGCCGGAGCGCACCTCGTAGAGCAGGGAGTACTCCCGCCCCTTTTTCACCAGCGGAACGAATACGGCGCACTTGTGCCGCACTTCCATCAGGCCGGGGGTGCGGCTCCCCAGCAGGTCGCAAAGGCGCGTTTCAAGTTCTTCCATATCAGGGCACCAGATTGATGATCAGCAGGGCATAGGTGAAGAAAAGGCCCATGGCCATACCGAACACATAGGCCAGCTCACGGGGCCACTTGTAGAAGAGGGCGGTGAAAAAGCCGGTCATCCCCAGGTGAATCAGGATCATGGTGTTCTTGGGCCGCATGAGAACGTCCTCCGCCGGAATTTGGGCGCTGCCCTGCATGGTGACCATGTCGGGCAGCAGGGCCCAGCCTGCCAGAGCCCCCAGCAGGGCCAGCAGAATGACCCCATAGGCGATGCCGTTGCGGTGCCGGCAGGTCCAGTTCCGCTGGTTTGTGAACCACTCACGTTTTCTTGCCATACTAAAACAAGCTCCTTTTTCTCAAAAAGCACACCTTTCGGTGTGCTTTTTGCAGATCGGTTACATTTTGCTGGGAGCCGTCACGCCCAGCAGGGCCAGACCGTTTGCCAGCACAGCACGGACGCTGTCCGCCAGCTTCAGACGGGCAGCCAGAACAGCAGGCTCCTCGCCCTTGATGCGGCAGGCGTTATAGAACCGGTGGAAGTCACCGGCCAGAGCGCTCAGATAGCGGTTGATGCGGCTGGGGTCCAGGTTCTGGGCGGCCAGATGGATCTCCTCGGGGAACTGGGCCAGAGCCTTGATAAGGGCCAGCTCCTCAGGGGCAGTGAGCACCTTGGCATCCACCGCATCGGCAGCGGGGACCTTTGCGCCGTCCTCCTCAGCCAGCCGGCTGATCAAAGAGCAGATCCGGGCGTGGGCATACTGGACATAGTAGACGGGGTTCTCGCTGTCCTGACGGACGGCCAGATCCAAATCGAAGTCCAGAGGGCTGGTGGACGTGCGGGAATTGAAGAAATAGCGGGCGGCGTCACAGCTGATCTCGTCCAGCAGATCGTGCAGGGCGATGGCCTTGCCGGACCGCTTGGACATCCGGACGGGCTTTCCGTCCTGCATCAGGTTGACCAGCTGCATCAGCACCACGACCAGACGGTGAGAGCCGTCCAGACCAAGGCCGTCCAGAGCGGCCTGCAAACGAGCCACATGGCCGTGGTGGTCAGCGCCCCACACATTGATAACGGTATCGAACTTGCGGACCTCCAGCTTATTGCGGTGGTAGGCGATGTCGGCGGCGAAGTAGGTATAGAAGCCGTTGGCGCGGCACAGCACATCGTCCTTCAGATCCAGCTTGTCCACCTGCTCCTGGGTCTTGCCCTCGCGCATGAACTTCTCCTTGAGGAGCTTGGTGGTGTTCAGCCACAGAGCGCCGTCCTTCTCGTAGGTCCAGCCCTTCTCGGTGAGC
>JAHHSC010000092.1 GCA_020025455.1 Lawsonibacter sp.
CGATAGCGGCACATGACCCAAGAAGTCAGGCTCACCAGTGCGCGGGCTTTTCTTCGGATTGTATTTATCATAATATATCATTGCGTATCACAATGTATCGTTCTGTTGGTATGTTAACATAATGTTTTTTGATAAATCTTTGTGTTCGTATAACGCATGCAACTTTTTGCAACCAACAGCGGCTAAAACCAGCCTATATAAGCCAAAATAGTTATGGAGTGGCAGAAAAGAAGCCAGGAAACAGCACGTTTTCCGCTGAAAAAGTTTGGTAACTTTTTCGGGCAAATTAAGCCTGTAAAATAGTTTTTTTGTTCTTGACAAATACTTTTTCCCGTGGTATCATAATTGAGCTGACAAGTGATTGGAAGTATTTGCGGGTGTAGTTCAATGGTAGAATTCCAGCCTTCCAAGCTGGTCGCGTGGGTTCGATTCCCATCACCCGCTCCATATGCGCCTGTAGCTCAGGTGGATAGAGCAACTGCCTTCTAAGCAGTGGGCCAGGGGTTCGAGTCCCTTCAGGCGTACCATCCTTTCAGCGTATAACGGTGGATGCCGTATCTTTGGTGGGTGTAGCTCAGTTGGTTAGAGCACCGGATTGTGGTTCCGGGTGTCGAGGGTTCGAGTCCCTTTACCCACCCCACATGAATAGGCGGAAGGGCCGGAGCTTCGGCTCCGGCCCTCACCTTTCCCTCTTCGTTTCCACATGGGGATGTAGCCAAGTGGTAAGGCAAGGGACTTTGACTCCCTCACGCGCTGGTTCGAGTCCAGCCATCCCTGCCACGTTTCATCCACCCATATGACCCAGTAGCTCAGTCGGCTAGAGCACCTGCCTTTTAAGCAGGGTGTCCGGGGTTCGAATCCCCGCTGGGTCACCAAACCAAAAAGCACCGCACCCGCTGGGTGCGGTGCTTTTTTCGCCCTTGATTGACAGAAAAGGGTGGAGTGAATAGAATAAACGGGAGAATTTTTGAAGGAGGCGGAACAATGCCGGAGACAAACGACGCACACAGGGGCGGAGCGCTGGCTGCGCTGGACAAGCTGCGCCGCAAAAAAGAGAGCTGGTATGTGCTGGCAGGTCTTGCCCCCCTTGTTGTGCTGCTTTGCGTGCAGCTCATGGACCGGCGCACGCCGGGTGCCATGCTGGAGTGGCTGGGCTCTGCTCCTCTGGCCGCCCTATATACCTACCTTGTTCTGCTGCTGGCCCAGACGGTGCTCTCTGCCCTGACCGGGGGCCTTTTCTGGTCGGTGCTGGCTGTGGAAGTGCCGTTTGTGGTGCTGGCAGCGGCAAACTATTTGAAAGAGGTCATCAACGGCGCCCCCATTTTGGTCAGCGATTTGGCCATGGCGGGACAGATGGGCAAAATCGCCCGGTTTGTCCGCCCCGATGTGGAGTTGACAGGCGGGGTGTGGCTGGCCCTTCTGCTGGCGGTACTGCTGCCTGCGGCGGTGGGCTATGTTGCCCGCTGCCCCAAACCGAAACAGTGGGACCGGAACCAGCGGCTGGGGGTGGGGGCGTGTGCGCTGGCGGCCCTCATCGTTCTGCTGCTGCCCGGCGTTTTTCACGGTCTGCTGGGGGACGGCCCGGACCGGGAGGACCAGGCAGAGCGAAACCAGCGGCTTGGATTGCTGGCCGGATTTTACGATGGAGTGCTGGATAGCGCCGTGCGCCCCGATGCCGCCTACGGCGAGGAAACCATGAACACCATCCTCCAACAGCTGCGGCGGAGCGAGGAGCCGTGGACCGCCCCCGAACGGCGGCCCAACGTCGTAATGGTCATGTCCGAGAGCTTCTGTGACCCCACGGCCATCCTGCCCAATGTCCAGATTCAGGACGACCCCATCCCGTTTTTCCGCGCTCTGGCCCAGAAGTGGCCTGCCGGGGCGTTCCTGTCCAACTCCTACGCGGGCGGCACGGGCAACGTGGAGATGGAGGTCCTGACCGGCGTGCCCAACGGGATGCTGGGGGAGGGGGAGACGCTGACGTCGCTGAAGGCCAAGGGGGCCTACGACCGCATCCCCTCGATTGTGCGGACCCTGCGGGAGCAGGGGTACGCCACTGAATTTATCCACAGCTACACCGACGAGCTGTACGACCGGGCAGATCACATCCCCCGCATTGGCTTTGATGAGGCCCGCTTTGCCCCAGACTTTCCGGCGGACGCGCCGGTCCACGGCCCCTACCTCAGTGATGAGGCCCTGGCCCAGGAGATGATCGCCCAGTTCGAGGCCCGTGACCCGGACAAGCCCATGTTCCTCTTCGGGCTTTCCATGGAGAACCACCAGCCCTACTACGGGGAAAAATTCCCCGGCACCGACCTGCTGCGGGCGGAGAGCAAGCTGCTGAACGACCGGCAGATGGGGTCATTGGAGGCACTGCTCCAGGGTCTGCGTGGGGCGGACCGGGGGCTTCAGACCCTGGTGGAGTACTTTGAGGACTGCGGGGAGCCGGTGCTGCTGGTGTTCTGGGGGGACCACCTGCCCAGCCTCTACATCGATGCAGATACCAGCCTCTATTCCCTCACCGGCTATACCGATACCACCAACAGCAAGAGCTGGACCACGCAGACCCTCAAGAAAATGTTCACTACCCCGTTTCTGGTGTGGAACAACTACGGCGCACAGCTGGACGTGCCCGACACGGTGGGTGCACCGGGGCTGGGTGCGCAGGTGCTGGACTGGGCTGGAGCGGCCCGGCCCCTCTACTACCAGTTTGCGGACGCGGCCAGAGAAACGCTGCTGCTCTACAACCCGAGACTTTTTGTGGATGGCCACGGCCAGCCGCACGAGGCCGCCACGCCGGAGGCAGAACCGGTGGTGGAGCTCTACCGCAACCTGATTTACGATACCCTCTATGGAAAGGGGTATATTTCCAAGGAGCTGCTTGCCCTGCCCACTGAGGGGCAGAGCGGGGACACAGCCAACTGAGACGGAGGAACGGACATGGAAGAAAAACAGGTATTTCACAAGGAGATCGGGGACTGGTACGCGCAGTACGGCAGTCAGGTGTCCAAGCTGGCACAGGATCTATGGGCCCAGCCGGAGCTCTCGCTGGAGGAGTTTAAGGCCTGTGCCTGGACCAAGGCGTTTATGGAGGAGCAGGGCTTCCAGGTGGAGACGTACCACTGCAAGGGTGAGAACCTCCCCCACAACACCGTCATTGCCACCGCCGGTTCGGGCAGCCCGGTCATCGGCTTTTACGGGGAGTACGACGCCCTGCCCAATATGGGCCAGGAGGCCGTCCCCTACCGGGCGCCTAGGGAGGGGGCGGGACACGGCTGCGGCCACTGCCTCATGACCCCGGCCTGCGCCTCCGCCGCTGCGGCCGCCTGGCACACCATGCAGAAGCTGGGGTTGAAGGGGACCATCCGCTTCATCGCCACCCCCGCCGAGGAGACGGTGGAGGGCAAGCCCCTGCTGATGAAGCGGGGGGCCTTCGACGGGCTGGACTGCTGCCTTAGCTGGCACCCCACCCCCTGGGACCTGATGCCCGCCGAGGGCGTGCTCCAGGCAGCCAGCAGCTACAAGTTCGAGTTCTTCGGCAAGGCCGCCCACGCCGCCATCTCCCCGGAGGCGGGGCGCAGCGCCCTGGAGGCCGCCGAGCTGATGAATGTGGGCGTGCAGTACTTGCGGGGCCATGTGACGGACGACGTGCGCATCGGCTACACCTATCTGGATACCGGTGGGGCCGCCAACGTGGTGCCGGAGTACGCCGCCACCCACTACTTCGTCCGGGCCAGAGACATGGACCGGGCAGACGAGGTGGCCCAGCGGGTGTGTGCCTGTGCCCGGGGTGCCGCCACCATGACGGGTACCACCTGCAAGGCGACCCTGCTCCAGGCAAACTCGGAGACGGCCATCGTCCACAGCTTCAACCGCTTCCTCTTTGCGTCCACCCTGGCCACCCCCATGCTGAAGTACGGCCCGGAGGAGGAAGAATTTGCCCGCCAGCTCCACAAGAGCGTCTTTGGGGAGGAGGGACCCGACCCTCTGCCCCACAGCCTGGAGGCCCCCACCGGCGTGGACGACCACTACGCCGGCTCCACCGATGCGGGCTACCTCACCAAGCTGGTCCCCACCGCCCGGCTCTACGGTCTGGGCATCGTCCGGGATATGCCCGGCCACCACTGGGGCGTGGTGGCCAGCGTGGGCACTGAAATCGGCCGGAAGGCCGCCCTCTATGTGGGCCAGTGCCTGGCCCAGTGCGCCGTGGAGACGGCCCTCCACCCGGAGAAAATCCTGGAGTGGAAACAGGAGCTCCACGACAAGGTGGGTGACGTGGTGGTGCGCTACCCGGGGGAGCTATAAAAGAACATCCGCCCGGCTGGGCGGATGGGAGCGAACAGGAGGGCTATGCTATGAAGTGTCCCTATTGTAACCAGGAAATGCAGGCGGGTGCGTTTCGCACGGCAAGAGACGGCGTGATTTATTGGATGCCCCAGGACAGGGAGTACAAGGGCCTGTTCCTGACCGATTCCAAAGTGGAGGCGCAGGGCGGCCTTGTCTTAGGGACCACTGGTGCGGCTGGATTGGGCGAAAAGAGCTGTCCGCTCTTTTATTTGTGCAGAAACTGCACAATCCTTCTTGCGAAGGTGGAGAAAGACCAGCCGCCGAAGTCCATTTGAAGGCATGAAAAAAGCGGAGCGGCACAGCCGCTCCGCTTTTGCACATTTGAGGTCGC
>JAHHSC010000093.1 GCA_020025455.1 Lawsonibacter sp.
TTTTCTCTTCCCTCTCCTCGCCGGTTGGTTCGGCATCTTGTATAGAAAAATTACAATTGACGCACCTGGCCATCCACAGCTATAATAAACTCAGCTATTGTCTACGACTGAACCTATCCTGCACCAAAACAAACCGATCCATCATCCTTTTGCAAGCTTATACAGGAGGCCACTATGGACAAAAATGATGCTAAGCCCAGAACGTCTGAGCCCCGGCACGCAGATCTCTTTAAACGCTTTTTAAGGGAAATTCAATTGTGGTGCCGCACCGGTAAGGAGCCGAAAACCGGAAGCCAGGATCTTAACTATTACCTGGATCTACAGGAAAAACGATTGCTGCAACACAACCTAAAAATGGAAACGACCTATACACCTCGCGCGGATGTACATTCCACTCAAGAGATTTTAAGTTGGCTTTCATTGTCTCATCTGGGGCGCTTCCAGCAATCTACGTATTTTCAATCCGAAGATAAAACGGTTTCCTACTACCGGGACGGCAAAAAGATTTACAGCAAAGATGAAGTGCTCACTGTGTACCAGATCATTTTGGACGCTGCGGCCGAAGATCGAAACATCGGCAGCACCACCTATGTGTGTCCCAACTGCGGTGCAATTTCCACACTAAATGCGCTTCAGGAAGAGGGCTGTCCGTACTGCGGCACAAAGTTTATCATGAAAGACCTGTATCCCAAGGTCACAAACTACTACTGTCTGGATCAGGGAAGCAGTACGGACAAACAGCTCGACCACCACAAACGAAATGTAGTTCTGTGCGCTCTGCCACTCGCCACCGTTCTTTGTCTGATCAATTTCCCAAAGATGGAGTATCTGAACCTTATTTTAGCGATCTTAACCTTTGTCATGGCCGTGCTGCTGAGTGCATTCGTTTCGCATCTAGGACTATCACTGCTGGCCCTTTGTAAGCTGCTCGTGACCGGTCTGCGCACGACCCCCGTGATGTGCGGCAGCGCCGGGTCGAAAAAGAAGCTTACCAAGCGTTTATCAAAATACGACCCCTCGTTCAGCTATGAATACTTTGAAAGTAAAGCGCTTTCCTTTGCCCGGATGATTTTGTTCCATGATGAGCTTGCCAACTGCGTGCAGTATAAGGGCTCCGATCACACCCAAAAATTTGATGATATCGTGGACATAGAGTATCGCGGCGGCATGGGAGTGACCTCTATTCAGGAAAAGGGGGACTATCTGCAGGTATCGCTGCGGCTTTATCTCACAACCACCCTTGATAACGGGAGAAAAATTCGAACCAAGCCCGAGACCATTCACATCACTATGCGCCATAACATACACTTCCCTGTTGACCTCACTTTCTCCATTCGCAAGGTACAGTGCCCCGGCTGTAACGGCAGCTTTGACGCCAGAACCACGAAATGCTGTCCCTATTGTGGTCGGGAATTTGACGCTGGGATCAACGACTGGGTGATTACCGAGATCCGCAGATAAATGGCTCCAGTGTTCAAGCGGTCCGGGGAATACCGGAAGAAAAAGCAGGCCCAGTTGGGCCTGCTTTTTCTTGTTCCTTTCTTTGCCTTGGTTTTTGGGGGTGCGGATGGCGCAGTCGCTGTCCCAGCTTTCTGCATATTCCTTGGATGCACCACCCATCAATCCCACCAGAAGTACCAGACGGTGGACTGCCACAGAACATCTGCCAGATTGCCTACTGTGGGGTCATCCTGCTCCTGATCCACAATGTCCGGGCAGAAGCCGTACTGCTCCGCGGCCACCGCCATGGCATTTTCCTTCGAGATGGGGGCCGGGAGATCAAACTCCAGTTCGTCATGGGTCATGGCGGCAGGAACCGCGCCGTGCTGCTCAAACCAGTATTTCGCCACCGCCATCAGGTCCGGGGTGTCGGGACAGTCGTTCCAGTTGCCGAAGGGCAGGTAGGCAAACATCTCCCAAGGGTTTTTCACCGGGATTTTAGCCAGAATGAGCGGATAGGTCATGTCGGTATCGGAATCCCAGTAGCCAGAGAAGCGGCAATTATCGTAGCCGCCCTCCATCTCGCCCAGAACTTCTTTCTCCCAGTCCAGGTCGTCATCTTGGGCCTCCGCCTTACGCTGTCCGGTCAGTTCCTCCAGAACGGCCTTGCCGTCCTTGATGGGGGCGGAGAGCATCTTCTTCCGGTACTCCGCCACCTGCTCCGGGTCAAAGGCATAGTCGTCCTCGCCGTCGCTGTCGGGGTCGGAATTCATGATAAGGCACTCCCACAATGTCTCGTCCGGCTTCACCAGCACGGGAATAAAGCCCTCCCGCACCCCAAGGCGCCGGGCGTAGCGGTACGCCGACATGATGGGATCATCATCCTTCATAGAAGGGAAATAGGTGCATTCGCAGTCCAGATACTCCATCATGGCCTGGGCCAAATCGGAAGGCTTCAAAGTGTCCTCATCAAAGTCCTGCCCCTGCCAGTTGGCAAAGCGTTCTTCGATCACCTTTGCCATGGCCTGATCATAGTCCTCGTCAAAGGGAATAAACAGGTAGGCTTCCTCCCGGAACTCATCGGAGTGATACCGCTCCGGGCCAAAGTATTGGAGCGCGTAGTCATCAACGTCGGCGGGATAGTATGGGCTGTCGCCCTCTCCGTAGTAATAGCCCGCAAAGGCACGGCCCTGCTGATTGAACAGCACCGAGAACAGGCAGCCGTCCAGCTCGTCCCGGATGAATTCCCGCAGATCTACGCTGGCAGGGTCGGCCTTGACCTTCTCCACGACCTCACCGTATTCGTTCAAAAACTCCTCGCCCATCAGGTCGTGCTCCATGCACCAGCGCAGATAGATCGCCATGTGGTTATAGGCGTTGATGGGGTCAACAGGCAGCTCCTTCTCCTCGATGCTCTCAATATGATAGGAGGCATCGTCCATCTCGCCGTCAAAATCATCACCGGAACAGGTGCCTCTGGTGATGGCATCCTGGCGGGTCGGATACACCACAAAGCGGATGCCTGCCATTTTCTCCAGCAGAGCATCTGCGTCATGCTTCAGTTTATAGTCCATTTCGTCCTGGTAGAGGGGGATCACCTGATAGAAGTTGACCTGCTCGCCACTCGGCAGGGCGCAGACCTCACTGCCCTCCTCCGTACCCTGGGGGCCGATCAGTATGGAGGCGCAGAGCTTCGTGTTTTCCGCAAACGGCCGCTCATTGTCTATGGAGTGGCCAAAGCCCAGCCAGGTATCGTTGACAATGGGCAGGCGGGCAAGGACTTTCAGCAGGCGAACCGGCCAGTACCAGCGCTCGTCCTGCATGGACTCCTGATCCAGCTTCCAGTCTGCTGGCAGGGCAATGGCCAGCTCCGCCCGCTCCAGCTGGTATTCCGCCAGCTCCTCCGGCACATTCATCCGGTGGGCGCCCATGCCCATGGTGACCAGAGTGTAGAAGTCCCGCTCCTCGGAGGGCGGCACTACGCAGATATCTACATGAATGTCCGGGGAGACCAGCTCGTGGAATACATGGTCAAACTTGCCAAAATACTGCCGGATGTGCCCCTCAATGGTCTCCATCTCCCCCTCGGTGTAGACTTCTAGCTGGTCAAACTTCACCTCTGCCTCGCCGCGCTTCTGGATCTCCTCCCGACATTCTTGCATGACCACGGGGGCGTTTTCGTCCTCCGGGTCCAGCTCCGCCCACCGCTGGGCGTAGGGAATAGCCTTTTCCTCCTGCCCGTATAGATACTGATAGGCATAAGCCATGCGCATATTCCATTCCGCCTTGTCCTGACCTTCCTCCCGGACGGACTCCAGCACCTCAATGGCACGCAGGAGGGCCTTGTCCCCCTTGTAGTTTGGGGTGCCCTCATCATGGTCGCCGATAATGGCGTAGTTTTCCAGCGCCCGGGCCAGCATATAGGTCGTGTGGTAGTCCCGCCAATCCTCCGGGATGGCGTTCAGGGCCTGAATACAGCGGGTGTATTCATCCTCGTCATTCCACTGTTCCAACTGCTGGAAGAATGCCTTGGCGTTTTCCGGCGTGTAGGGGATATAGTCCATTCCGGTCAGCGTGTTCTCCAGTTCGTCCTCCTGCTGCTTTAGGCGCACCGAGCCCGCCTCCCGGCGGAAGGTGTGGAAGCTGGCCCAGGGGATATCGCTGTCCTCAAAGAATTCCTTCGCCATCTTCAACGTGGTGCGCAGATCCCAGGCAATGAAGTCCACATAGCCGCAGTAGAGGCCGGTGGCCCCGCCGGTGAGGGTGAGCGCCTCCGGGCCATCCCCGACGGTGAGGGCCTCCTCCAGCTTGTCCCGGAAGTCGAAGATCTTCTGGCTGTCTTCCTCCTCCCGCAGGGTATCCAGCGGATAGCAGAAGAAGCCCGCCACCGCGCCGTCGGCGTGGAGATCGTCCATGAAGTCATTGTCGGCGCTCAGATAGCCGTTGATGAGGGGCGGACAGCAGGTGGAACCGACGATGGTATCCAGCCGCCAATCGGCGTCCGGGTCCTCGTTCGGTTTCATTTCGTAGCCGGTGTAGCCCTCCAGATAACCTTCCGGGTCGGTGGAGAGATCCACGCCCTTCTCCTTCAGCTTGTCGGGCAGCTGGGACATGAGGATGGGCGGCTCCTCCTTAGGCGTTTCCAGCACATCAAAGCTGTCGATGTACCGCATATGGGGAATCTCGCCCAGCACCTGGTCGGTGAGGGTGGTGAGCATCCACCAGGCCCGGCCTT
>JAHHSC010000094.1 GCA_020025455.1 Lawsonibacter sp.
CTGTGGTCAGATGCTCTCTCAGCCGAGCGGCAAAAAAACACCGTCTGCAAATGCAGGCGGTGTTTTTCAAATCGGATACGGCTTAGGACTCGATGCCGCGGGAAATCAGATACTTCTTGACCATGAGGGCTACTTTGAAGGTGATGGCGTCATCAAATTCACGCAGATCCAGACCGGTCAGCTTTTTGATCTTCTCCAGGCGGTACACCAGAGTATTGCGGTGGACAAAGAGCTTGCGGGCGGTCTCAGACACATTCAGGTTGTTCTCAAAGAACTTATTGATGGTGAGCAGAGTCTCCTGATCCAGTGCATCAATGGGGTTCTTTTTGAACACTTCCTGTAGGAACATCTGGCACAGGATGGTAGGCAGCTGATAAATCAGACGGCCGATGCCAAGGTTCTCATAGTTGATGACGCTCTTTTCGGTGTCGAACACCTTGCCCACGTCGATGGCCACACCGGCCTCTTTGTAGGCTCGGGCCAGATCGCGGATGTGGTTGACCACGGTGCCGATTCCAATGACCACCTTGATCCCCAGCTCCTGGGACACGGCCGTGGCGATCTGCTTGGCAATGCGCTGCAGCTCGCGGGCGTCAGCGTTTTCGGGCAGCTGCTTGATCAAAGCCACGTCAGTCTCGTTGATGGAAATAACGAAATCGGTCTGCTTGTCCGGGAACAGATTCTGGATCACATCAATGGTAGACACATCGGTCGCGCCCACCTGACGGACCAGAAATGCGGCGCGAGGCGCCTCAGACACAAAGTGCAGCTCCTTGGCCTGGGTGTAGATATCACCCAGCAGGATATTGTCCGAGATGATGTTCTTGACAAACGTGGCCTTGTCGTGCTTCTCCTCGTAATAAGACTTTGCGCCGCTAAACGCCACCACCGCCATAGAGCAGAGCGTTGCGGCCAGGTCGTCCTCGCCCTCGATAAATGCAGCGTAGTCGAACTGAGCACCCCAGCCGGTCAAGGGCTTGAACGTCTTTCCTTGAAAGACGGCAACGCTGTTTTCCACAGCGTTGATTGCATCCACGGCCCCCATCCAATTTTCTCCGATGCAAGTCAGCTCACTGCACGCAACCACGATTCCATCCGCGTCGATCACACCGACAGTGCGATTGATACTGTCCTTCATCTGAAGAACGACGCCCTGGAATATTCTGCTAGACACATCGATCCCTCCTAAATTCTTCAAAACCTATCCCTATTATAGCGGCAAAGGTCGGGGTTTGGCAAGGGGTTTTCCACATTTTTTTGTGAAAAACGCCCAAAAATTTTAATGAATGGTGCACGCTCTCAGCGCGGCGAGCTCCTCCTCGGTCAAAGGTCTCCATTCCCCCGGCCCAAGAACCGGGTCCAGTTCCAGCGGTCCCATGGACCGCCGCTGCAAAAAGGTGACCGGTTTCCCTCTGGCAGCCAGCATCCGCTTGACCTGGTGGTATTTCCCCTCGCGCAGCGTCACATAGCAGGCGCTGCCGCCTTCCAGCGGTTCCAAGCTTGCAGGCAGGCAGTGCAGTCCGTCTCCCAGGGTCATGCCCTCGGCCAGTGCCTCCACATCGGACTGGTCCAGCAAGCCGTCTACCTTGGCGTAGTAGACCTTGTCCACGTGCTTCTTGGGCGATAACAGCTTATGCGCCAGGTCGCCATCATCGGTTATGAGCAGCAGCCCCACGGTATCCTTGTCCAGCCGTCCCGCCGGGAACAGGTTCCGCTTGCGGAGATGATCGGGCAGCAGATCCAGCACGGTTTTCTGCCGCCGATCCTCGGTGGCAGACAGGATTCCTGCCGGCTTGTTCATCAGCAGATATACATGGGTGGTACAGTCGATCTGTGCTCCGTCCACCTGGATGCAGACGGTGCTGGGGTCAAATTTCTCCTCCGGCCGGGCAACCGGAACGCCGTCAGCCAGCACGCGGCCGTGACGCACCATGTCCTTGACCTCCTTGCGGGACCAATGCCCCGTGGCGGCCAGCAGTTTATCCAGCCGCTCCATCACGGCTCGCGATAGCCGAAGTTCTGGATGGCAGCGGGGTTGTCACGCCAGTTTTCCTTCACCTTCACCCAGGTTTCCAGATAGACCTTGGTGCCCATGAACTTCTCCATGTCGCGGCGGGCCATGGTGGACACCTTTTTCAGCATAGAGCCGCCCTTGCCGATGATGATGCCCTTGTGGCTGTTCTTCTCGCAGTAGATGGTGGCCTCCACCTCAATGATCTCATCGTCCCGCTCGACAAAACGGGTGATCTCCACCGCCGTACCGTGAGGGATCTCCTTATCCAGGCACAGCAGCAGCTTTTCCCGCAGAATTTCGGCCATCATCTGGCGCTCAGGCTGGTCGGAGGTCATATCCTCCGGGAAAAGCTGGGGGCCTTCGGGCAGATAGCCCTTCAGGGTGTCAACCAGCTCATCCACGCCCTCGCCCTCCTTGGCGGACAGGGGGATCACGGCATCAAAGTTGTACGCCTGGGTATAGGTCTCGATGACCTCCAGCAGCTTCTCCTTGTGCTCCAGGGTATCCACCTTGTTGATGACCAGCACCGCAGGACAGCCCAGGGTCTTGATACGGTCAATAATCATCTGCTCGGGCACACCGATATTGGGGATGGGCTCCACCAGCAGCATGACGGCATCCACATCGGCCACAGACTCTTTGACTACATTGACCATGTAATCGCCCAGGCGGGTACGGGCCTTGTGGAGGCCAGGGGTGTCCACAAAGACAAACTGGCACCCATCCCGGTTCAGGATACCGCAGATACGATTGCGGGTGGTCTGGGGCTTATTGGTAACGATGGCAACCTTCTCCCCCACCAGCGCATTGGTCAGGGTCGACTTTCCCACATTTGGGCGGCCGCAGATGGTGATAATACCGGATTTTTTAATGTCAGACATAGAATGATCCTCAACTTTCTTTGAGCAATTTTGTTTTTTGTCAGGTGCGGGTGATGCCAAGCTCACCCAGGATTGCTTCCTCTCTCCCGCGCATTTGGGCCTTCATGGGGCCCTCGTCCATATGATCGTAGCCCAGCAGATGCAGGATGGAGTGGACGGTCAGGTAGCAGATCTCCCGCTCCAGGCTGTGGCCGAACTCCTCGGCCTGGGCCTCCGCCCGCTCCAGGGAGATGACCATGTCGCCCAGAGGGCACAGTTCGGTCGCCGGGTCCAGGTACGCCTCCCCCTGGGGAGGAACGCCGGGTTCCAGATCGAACATAGGGAAGGACAGAACATCGGTGGCGCGATCCACCTGGCGCATATCCAGGTTGATCTGATGGATTCCCTCGTCGTTGGTGAGCAGCACGTTGATCTCGCAGGGCAGCTCCACCTGTTCAGCGGCCAGGGCAGCGGTGATAACTTCTTTCATCTTGGCCGGGATGGTCTCTGGGACCGCTACCTCGGCGTCGAATATGATCTCATGGTTCATATGGTTCACCTCGCTGGTATTTTATCATAAGCCTTAAAACAGAGCAAGGGCGGCGGCGCATCTGCGCCGCCGTCCCTGTAAAAAATTACATGGTTTTCAGCTGCTCTTCGAGCTTGGCCACCAGCTCGGCCAGCTTGGCGGCGCGCTCCTTCTCAGCGGCCACCACCTGCTCGGGGGCCTTGTTGAGGAAGCCGGGGTTGGAGAGCTTGGTGTTCAGCTTCTCCAGCTCTGCGGTGTTCTTCTTGAGCTCCTTCTCCACACGCAGCTTCTCCTGGGCCAAGTCAACCAGCTCGGCCAGGGGCATAAACACCTGGGCGGCGGAGGTAACAACGGACACCATGCCGTTCTCGGCGGGAGCCTCACCGGCGGGGACGATGGTCACATCGCTGGCGTAGCCCAGACGCTTCAGGGTGGGGGTGCCCAGCTCAAAGACCTTGGCCTCGCCGGTGGCGATGGTCAGGTGCGCCTTCTTG
Organism: Lawsonibacter sp.; assembly: GCA_020025455.1. Classification (GTDB taxonomy): domain Bacteria; phylum Bacillota; class Clostridia; order Oscillospirales; family Oscillospiraceae; genus Lawsonibacter. The sequence continues at coordinate 3,898 of JAHHSC010000094.1, forward strand.
CTGGGGGGAACGTTCATCTCACTGCGGCGGGTGCGGACGGCCTTGACCGCGTCCATCACCAGCTCCATGGCCTGCTCCTCCTCCGCGAAGTTCAGCTCCTCGCTGGCCTTGGGCCAGCTGGACAGCATCAGGAACTTGGCCGTCTCGCCCTCCTCACGGGGCAGGGCCTGCCAGATCTCCTCGGTGATAAAGGGCATGAACGGGTGCAGCAGCTTCAGCATATTGGTCAGCACATAGCACAGGACCTGCTGGGCGCGGACCTTGCTGTCCTCATCATCGCCCTGGAGACGGGGCTTGGTCATTTCGATATACCAGTCACAGTAATCGTCCCAGATGAAGTCGTAGATCTTCTGAGCTGCAACGCCCAGCTCATAGCGGTCCATATTGTCGGTGATCTCGGGGATGACGCGGTTGAGCTTGCTGAGAATCCACTTGTCCTCCAGCTCCAGCTTCTCAGGCAGCTTGCAGCTATCGATAGACAGGTTCATCTTCAGGAAGCGGCTGGCGTTCCAGATCTTGTTGGCAAAGTTGCGCATGGCCTCGCAGCGCTCGGTGTAGAAGCGCATATCGTTGCCGGGGCTGTTGC
>JAHHSC010000095.1 GCA_020025455.1 Lawsonibacter sp.
ATCACCGTGAACAGCACGGCCAGGACATCGGCGATGGGCTCGGACAGGTAGACCGCCATAGTGGGGTCGGAGGGGAGCAGATGGGGGAGAAGATAGATCAGGGGGAGCAGCAGGACGAACTTGCGCATGACAGCCACCAGAATCGAGGCTTTGGCGTTGCCCAGGGAATTGAAGGCCATCTGGCAGGCGATCTGGGCACCAAAGATGCCAAGACCGCCCACATAGACCCGCAGGGGAGTGACGGCAAAGGACAACAGGGCAGGCTCAGAATTAAACATGGAGATAAACACTCTGGGGAAGAGCAGCACAGCGGCCCACAGCAGCAAGGAGTAGCCGAGGCTTACCTTCAGCAGCAATTGGAAGGCGGCACGGACACGCGCGCCGTTTCGGGCGCCGTAGTTGTAGCTTAGAATGGGCTGGGCCCCCTGGCCGATGCCCTGTAGGGGGAGAAGGGCGAACTGCATGACGCTGGTGAGGATGGTCATGGTGGTCACAGCGATATCACCGCCGTAGTTTTGCAGGGAGGCGTTGAAGCAAACGGCGATGACCGACTCACTGGCCTGCATAATGAAGGGGGCCAGACCGAGGGCCAGACAGGGCAGGATGATCTTGGGGTTCAGGCGCATATATCTGCGTCTGATCCGAAGCCGGGTCTTTTTGCCGGAGAGAAAGGACAGCACCCAGATGCAGGAGATGGACTGGGAAAGAATGGTGGCAAGGGCCGCACCGCGCACGCCCAGCTTGAGACCGAAAATAAAGATGGGGTCCAGCACGATGTTGCAGCCGGCACCGATCAGAACGGACAGCATACTGGTCCTGGTGAAGCCCTGCGCGGTGATGAAGGCGTTCATACCAAGGGTCAGCTGCACAAAGATGGTGCCCACCGCGTAGATATTCATATAGCTGACCGCGTACTCGATGGTGTCCGGGCTTCCGCCGAAGGCCATGAGGAGCGGGCGGTTCCAGATGAGCAGGATGGCCGTGAGAGCAGCCGATACAAACAGCTGTAGGCAGAGGCAGTTTCCAAGCGCCTGCTCAGCCATGTCGTTTTTATCCTGCCCCATAAAGATGGAAGCACGGGGCGCGCCGCCTGCGCTGACCAGAGCGGCAAACGCGGACACGATCATAATGACGGGCATACAGATGCCCACGCCGCCCAGCGCCAGAGAGCCGATGCCCTTGCCGATATAGATGCGGTCCACCAGATTATAGAGCATATTGATGACTTGGGCGGCCAGCGTTGGGATGGCCAGCTTCCAGAGCAGCTTTGCAATCGGCTCAGTACCCAAAAAGTTAGTTTGCTTGTTCTCCATGCGCGAGGGGGCTCCTTTCCAAATTTTGCGGACATTGTCTGCCGGCCTTCGGTCGAGGGCGCAGAAGCGTTCGATATCCTCCGGGGCAAAGCCGGCGAAGGCAAGCGTACCAAAGCGCTCTGCCGCCCGCCGGAACCGGTTTAATTCGAATGATTTGAAACGAAAGACGATTATAGCACCAGATACCCATTTGTCAAGGGACACACACCATAAGTTTAAGCAGTTCTTAAAATTTTTACGCTTGCAACTTATAGCGGGTGTGTTATGCTAAGAAAGAAAGAACCGTACCGATGGAGGAGAGAACTATGATCTATAACATTCTCATCTGTGACGATGATAAGGATATCGTATCCGCACTGGACATTTATCTGACCGGGGAGGGCTACCACACCATCAAGGCCTACAACGGGATCGAGGCCCTGGCAGCGACCGAGACAGAGGAGATCCACCTGATTTTGCTGGACGTGATGATGCCCGGTATGGACGGCATCCATACGATGGCCAAAGTGCGGGAGCAGAGTAACGTGCCCATCATCCTGCTCACGGCCAAGAGTGAGGACACGGACAAGATCCTGGGCCTCAACATGGGCGCGGACGACTATATTACAAAACCCTTTAATCCGCTGGAGGTGCTGGCCCGCGTGAAGAGCCAGCTGCGCCGGTACACCAGTCTGGGCGGCGCGGCCAGCCAGAAGGCAGGGGTGCTCACCGTAGGGCCTGTCTCGCTGGACGACAGCACCAAGCAGGTGACGGTGGACGGGGAGCCAGTGTCCCTCACCCCCATCGAGTACAACATCCTGAAGCTGCTCATGAGCCATCCCGGACAGGTGTTCTCATCCACCCAGATCTACGAGCAGGTTTGGAACGACCCGGCCTACGGCTCGGAGAACACCGTGGCCGTCCATATCCGACACCTGCGTGAGAAAATTGAAATCAACCCCGCCGAGCCCCGATATCTGAAGGTGGTCTGGGGACTGGGCTATAAGATCGAGAAGGGGGACCGGGGATGAAACAGGACAAGCTGCGCCTGTGGGAGCGGCTGAGTGCCCTGCTGCTGGCGCTCCTGGTGTTTGCCGCTGGCTATATGGGGGGAAAGACCCTGGTGGCGTACCCCTACTGGGAGGCAAACGATTGGCAGGATATGGAAAAATTTGAGCGGCTTACCCACCGAAAGCTGGACACGGTCATGAGCCTTATCAACAACCACCTGGAGCTCTGCGATGAGGAAAAAGAGCTGACGTACATGGAACGGCGCCAGCTGGAGGGAGCCGTCCGGCGGCAGCGGAACGAGATGGCAGAGGACAACACCCCGTTTCGGTTCCAGGTGCGCTCGGCAGACGGAGAAACGGTCTATTTCAGAAACTTTGGAGTGGGCAATCTGGAGGAGGTTGTGAAGAACGTCCGCTATACTGCCTTTGTTGGGGGAGAGCATGTAGCGGGCGAAGGCACGGAGCGCGTGGACTATGAGGTCTACGACAGCTGGCCCGGACCTTCCGTTGGAAGCGGAGCCGCTGTCTACGATGATGCGCAGGGGGACGAGGGCCGCCGAGAAAAATTCGTCATCGAGTACGGCGTGCCTGATTTGGAGAACATCGACTATGGCCAGATGGAGGATGAATTCTATACCCTGCGCAGCCAGTATGACGTTTACCGCGGCCAATATAAGGTCGATATACAGGCGACGCTGCTTCTGGCGGCGGCATCGGCGGCTGCCATGCTCCTTCTGCTGGCAGCCGCAGGAGGCAGGGCGGTCAAGGCAGGCTATGTCCCCGTCTGGCTGGACCGGGTCTGGCTGGAGCCTGCGGTCCTTTTTGACCTGGCTCTGGGCGGCCTGGCCGGATGGGGACTTTGGTACCTGGGTACCACCTACTACATCTATCGGAGCACGACGGGCCAGGGACTGGTCCCCTGCGCAGTGGGAGCCCTCGTGCTGCTTCTGGCTGGGGCGGCCGCACTGATGCTGCGTACCTTTGTGGTGCGGGCCTGCTCCCGCACGCTGGTGAACACCACCCTTTTTTACAAGGCGGTCCTGCTGCTGCGGAAGATTGCCGCGTCCCTGCCGGTCCTGTGGCGGATTCTGGCGATGTTTCTGGTGCTGCTGCTGTCCGACCTTATGATGATTAGCATGTGGAGCCATCTGAGTGTCCGTATGATCTGGGGTGCGGTGCGGTTGGTGCTGCTGGGCTATCTGTGCTGGTGGGGCATCAGCATGAACCGGCTCCGGAAGGGCACCCGGACCATCGCCTCCGGAAATCTGAATCACCAGATCGACACGGCTAAAATGCCAGGCGATTTGGGGGAATTGGGGGAGAACCTGAACAATATCTCCCGGGGCCTCACCGAGGCGGTGGATGAGAAGATGAAGAGCGAGCGATTCAAGGCCGAGCTGATCACCAATGTGTCCCACGACTTGAAAACCCCGCTTACCTCCATCATCAACTATGTGAATCTGCTGAAAACCACTGAGCAGACCGATCCGAAGGCCCTGGAGTATATTAAGGTGCTGGACCGCAAGTCCCAGCGTCTGAAAAAGCTCACCGAGGACCTGGTGGAGGCGTCCAAAGCGTCTACCGGTGTTTTGAGTGTCCACCGGGAGAAAATTGGGGCCTCCCAGCTTTTGAGCCAGGCACTGGCTGAGTGGGAGGACAAGCTCAAGGACCGAACCCTCAGCGTGGTTACCACGATGCCCGAGGGCGAGACCTGGATCTACGCCGACGGCCGCCACCTGTGGCGGGTAGTGGACAACCTGCTGTCCAATTGCTGCAAATACGCCATGGAGGGCACACGGGTCTATGTGGACATGACACGGGGAAAGGGGCAGGTGTCGCTCCAGGTGAAAAACGTGTCCAGAGAGCCGCTGAATATCCCGGCAGAGCGGCTCATGGAGCGATTTGTCCGCGGCGAGGCATCCCGTTCAAGCGAGGGGTCCGGCCTGGGGCTGTCCATTGCCCGCAGTCTCACCGAGCTTCAGGGCGGCATCTTCCAGCTGGAAGTGGACGGAGACCTCTTCAAAGCCATCGTTACCCTGCCTCAGGCCAACT
>JAHHSC010000096.1 GCA_020025455.1 Lawsonibacter sp.
CGTTGGGCAGAATGGGGAACTGCTGGTTGGTGGGGGAGTCGAAAAAGAGGGGGAAGCCCTTCTTCTCAAAGGCGGCCCGGATACGGAGGGCCTGGGCCACGGCTCTGGAGCCGATCTCCTGATAGAGACCGTCCTCCAGCAGGGCCTCATACTGGACGCCCAGCAGACGGCCCTTGGCCAGCAAACCGCCCTTCTGCTTGATGAAGTAGCGGAAGTCCTTGTTGATGGTCTCGTTGGTGAGAACCAGAGCCTCGCCCATGAGCAGACCGGCTTTCGTTCCGCCCAGGTAAAAGGCATCGGCGAGGCGGGCCAGATCGGCCAGGGTCACTTCACCTGCGGCCAGACCGTAGACCAGGCGGGCACCGTCCACAAAAACAGGCAGGTGCCACTTGTCGGCGGCGGCGCGGATGCACTCCAGTTCCTTCACCGTGTACAGCGTGCCCATCTCAGTGGGGTGGGAGAGGTAGACCATGCCAGGCTGGACCAGATGCTCCACAGAGGGGTCCTCGAAGTGAGCACGGCACAGCGCGTCGATCTGGCTTCCGGTGATCTTTCCGTCCTCGGTGGGCAGGGTGAGCACCTTGTGTCCGGTGGACTCAATGGCCCCGGCCTCATGCCCGTTTACATGGCCGCTGACCGCAGAGATGACGCCCTGGTGGGGGCGAAGGGTGGCGGCAATTACGGTCATGTTGGTCTGGGTGCCGCCCACCAGAAAGTGGACGTGGGCGTCGGGGGCCTGGCACAGTTCCTTGAGCATGGCGCGGGCGTGGTCACAGTGGGCGTCCACACCGTAGCCGGGGCACTCCTCAAAGTTGGTATCGACCACCTTTTGCAGCACCTTGGGGTGTGCGCCGGTGGCATAGTCACATTCAAAGCGGATCATAGTAAAACCTCCATACGACTGAAATTGTCACATTTGCGCGCAAAATGGGGACAAATCATGTGCGAAAACAGCCCTGTGGGGTGGCACAGGGCTGTTTTTGATCGGGGGATCAGCGCAGAACTGCACCCAGTTCCGCTTCCAGGGTCTCCAGGATGCTCTTCACGTCGGCGTCGGCCTCCTCGCTGGTGAGGGAGCGGTCGTCGGCGCGGAGGACCAGGTTGAAGGCCACGGACTTCTTGCCCTCGTCCACGCCCTTGCCGCGGTAGATGTCGAACAGGGTCACGTCCTTCAGCAGGCCCTTGGCGCCCTTCTTGATGCAGGACTCCAGAGCGCCCACCGTGACGGCCTCGTCACAGACCACGGCGATGTCGCGGGTGACAGAGGGGAACTTGGGCAGGGGCTGGTAGGTGGGATCGTCGCCACGGGCCAGCATCAGCTCGTCGAAGGAAAGCTCGGCGCAGTAGAGCTCGGCGTCCACACCGTAGTTCTTAGCCACCAGGGGGTGGATCTGTCCGAAGATGCCGACGCAGTCGCTGCCCACCCAGACGGTGGCGCAGCGGCCGGGGTGGTAGGAGTTGTCGGAGGGGGCGCCGGTGGGCCCCTCAAAGTGGACATCCTCGGCGCGGATGGCGGTGAGCACGGCCTCCACAACGCCCTTCAGGGCGAAGAAGTCCATGTCGGGGCCGTAGGCACCCAGGGTCAGCACCTTGGACTCAATGGCCAGGCCGTCCTCGCGGCCGGTCTGGTAGATGCGGCCGATCTCGTAGAGGCTGGCTTCCTTGTTGCGGAAGTTGTAGTTCCGGGTCAGGATCTCCAGCATAGAGGGCAGGGTGGTGGTCCGCATGATGGAGGTGTCCTCGCCCAGGGGGTTCAGAATCTTGAAGCTCTTGCGGGCAAAGTAGTTCTCAGGCCAGCGGATCTTATCGTAATAGGTGGGGGAGATGAAGGAGTAGGTGATGATCTCATCGTAGCCGCAGGCACGGCACACCTCGCCCAGGTGCTGCTCCAGAAGCTGGGCCTCGGAGTAGCCGCCCTTGGTGGTCTCGCCCCGCTGGAGGGTGCAGGGGATGTTGTTGTAGCCGTAGAACCGGGCCACTTCCTCAGCAAGGTCGGCCATCTCCTTCACATCACCGCGCCAGGAGGGGACGGTGACCATGTCGCCGTTGACCTCAAAGCCCAGCTTGGTCAGGATGGTGACCATGTCGCCCATGGCTACATCAGTACCCAGCAGAGCGTTGATCTTCTCCGGCTCCAGCTTGAGCACAGTGGCGTGGGGGACGTAGTTCAGAATGTCGATGATGCCGTCCACCACCTCACCGGCACCCAGCAGCTCCACCAGCTCACAGGCACGGTTCACAGCGGGCAGGGTGTTCATGGGGTCCAGGCCCTTCTCGAACTTGCCGGAGGCATCGGTACGCATACCCAGAGACAGAGCGCCCTTGCGGATGCAGGTGCCGTCGAAGTTGGCAGACTCAAAGACCACGTCCACGGTGTCGGCAGAGATTTCGCTGTTCTCGCCGCCCATGATGCCGGCCAGACCCACAGCGCGGGTATCGTCCGCAATGACCAGGTGGTCGTGGGTCAGCTTACGGACCACGCCGTCCAGGGTGGTCAGCTCCTCGCCGTCCTCAGCCCGGCGGACCACGATCTTACCGCCCTTCACATAGCGGTAGTCGAAGGCGTGCATGGGCTGGCCGTACTCCAGCATGACGTAGTTGGTGATATCCACAATGTTGTTGATGGGACGGACACCCATGGCGCGCAGACGCTCCCGCATCCACTTGGGGGAGGGGGCGATCTTCACATTGCGGACCATGCGGGCCGTATAGCGGGGGCACAGGTCGGCGGCGGGGGTCTCAACGTCCAGCAGCTCGATCAGGCTGCCCTCAGCGCCGCCCTTGACCACGGGCTCGTGGAGGTTCAGGGGGGTGTTGAAGGTGGCGGAGGCCTCACGGGCCAGACCAATGACGGACAGGCAGTCGGGGCGGTTGGGGGTGATCTCAAACTCCACCACATGGTCGTCCAGGCCGGTGACGGTCTTGATGTCGTCGCCGGGCTTCACGCCGTCCTCGTTGAGCACAAAGATGCCGTCGGGGATACAGTGGGGGAACTCGGCCTGCTGGGCGTGGAGGTCGGCCAGGGTGCAGATGGTGTCGGTCTTGGTGTTGTAGGCCACCAGGTCGCCCTCGTGGAGGTTCATGCAGGTGGTGTCAGGCACCGCAGTTGCGTCACCCAGATCCAGGCAGGTGTGGAAAAGACCGTAGGAGATGGGAGTGCACTCCAGCACCTTGGCGGCCACCACGGGGCCAAAGACCTTGTCGCCCGCCTTGATGTCGGCAGGGATGGAGGGCTTCTCCTTGTCCAGGGGCTTATAGTCCCCCAGAATCGCGGCGGCGGTGATGACCCCGTAGGGGAAATCGCGGGTATCCAGGCCCAGCTCGGCAAGGCCGCAGAACATACCGTTGGAGGCGATGCCGCGGAGCTTGCCCTTGGTGATCTTCACGCCGCCGGGCAGGGTGGACTTGTGCAGGGCCACGGGGACCAGGTCGCCGGGGTGGATGTTCCAGGCACCGGTGACGATCTGGACGGGCTCGCCCTGGTTGGCGTCCACCTGGCAGACCCACATATGGTCGGAGTCGGGGTGGCGCTCCATGCTCAGCAGTCTGCCGACCACCACATTGCTGATCTCAGCGCCCAGATCTTCCGTAACCTCCACCTTGGAGCCGCTGAGGGTCATGGCTTCGGAAAACTCTTTATCATTTGCGTCAACGGTGACAAACTCGTTGAGCCATTTTCTACTTAAATTCATTGCTCTTGGCCCTCCTACTTAAAACTGCTCCAGGAAACGGACGTCGTTCTCAAAAATCAGGCGCAGGTCGGCGATTTTGAACCGGCCCATGGCCATACGCTCCAGCCCCATGCCGAAGGCCCAGCCGGAGTAGACCTCGGGGTCGATGCCGGACATACGCAGCACGTTGGGGTGGATCATACCGGCGCCCAGCACCTCGATCCAGCCCTCGCCCTTACAGGTGGGGCAGCCCTTGCCGCCGCACTTGTGGCACTGAATGTCCATCTCGCAGGACGGCTCGGTGAAGGGGAAGTGGTGGGGACGGAAACGGGTGACGGTGCCCTTGCCGTAGAGCTGCTCGATGACGGTGTTCAAAGTGCCCTTCAGGTCGGCCATGGTGACGCCCTTGTCGATGACCATGCCCTCCACCTGATGGAACATGGGGGAGTGGGTGGCGTCCACCTCGTCCTTGCGGTACACGCGGCCGGGAGCCAGGATGCGGATGGGGGGCTTCATGGTCTCCATGGCGTGGATCTGCATGGGAGAGGTCTGGGACCGCAGCATAACCTTGCTGTCCTCGTCAAAGTAGAAGGTGTCGGACCAGTCGCGGGAGGGGTGGCCCTCCTC
>JAHHSC010000097.1 GCA_020025455.1 Lawsonibacter sp.
CCCCAGACAATAGACCGCTGCCCCCCTGTGCAGGGATGAACCTACACAGGGGGGCAGCGGTTTATCAAGGCGAGGACTGGAAGAACAGGCTGCCTTTGGCGGCCGATCCATCCGTTCCGGGACCACGCGCGTATTTGGTCTTATGAAGCGGAGTGGCACCGCTCCCGCAGCGCCACTCCGCTTAAATCGTTCTATTTACCCGCCAGAGGGGTTTTCTTTGTTGTCCGTACAAGCTGCGGCAGTTCCGCGCCCCGTTTGGACGGCCTTTTGGTCGGATTTCGGATCAGGCCAGGGCGGCGGTGATGATTGCCATGGAGTAGACCTCCTGGGCGTTGCAGCCGCGGCTCAGGTCGTTGATGGGGGCGTTCAGACCCAGCAGGATGGGGCCGTAGGCATCGAAGCCGCCCAGACGCTGGGCGATCTTGTAGCCGATGTTGCCGGCGTTGATGTCGGGGAAGATGAAGGTGTTGGCGTAGCCAGCCACCTTGGAGCCGGCGCACTTGGTCTCAGCGACCTTGGGAGAGACAGCGGCATCGAACTGCAGCTCGCCCTCGATGGGCACGTTGGGCATAGCGAGCTTGGCCTTCTCGGCGGCGTTGCGCATCTTGTCCACGTCCTCGCCCTTGCCGGAACCGAAGGTGGAGTAGCTCAGGAAGGCCACCTTGGGGTCCACGCCGAACAGCTTGGCGCAGTCCACGGTCTCGGCGGCGATCTCAACCAGCTCGTCCTCGGAGGGCTTGATGTTGATGGCGCAGTCGGCCATCGCCAGCACGTCGTTGTTGCCGGTGGCGGAAGGACGGACCAGAATGAAGCAGGAGGACACGATGGAGTTGCCGGGCTTGGTCTTGACCAGCTGCAGAGCGGGACGGACGGTGTCCGCGGTGGAGTAGGTAGCGCCGCCCAGCAGAGCGTCGGCCTCACCCATCGCCACCAGCATGGTGCCGAAGTAGTTGCCCTTCTTCAGCATGGCGCGGCACTCGTCGGCGGTCATCTTGCCCTTGCGCAGCTCCACCATGCGCTCGACCATGGCATCCATGTTCTCATAGGTCTCAGGGTCGATAATAATGGCGCCGCGGATGTTGTAGCCGATGTCCTCAGCGGTGGCGCGGATCTCCTCCTCGTTGCCGATCAGGATCGGGGTCAGGAAGGTACCGGACAGCAGACGGGCAGAGGCCTCCAGAATACGGGGGTCCGTACCCTCCGTGAATACGATCTTGCGGGGGTGGGCCTTCAGGATATCAATGAGCTTTTTGAACATTGCTGATTTCCTCCAGTTTATCATAAAATTTCGCGGAGAGCAGCTGAATGGCCGTGTTTCATCTTCAGCATATCCCGCTCTGTATACTTTTATCATAGTACCATTTTCAAAAAATAATTGCAAGCATAGGCGCTGTTTTGCCTTAACTTTTTCTATGAAAATATTCTCCAGTTTCGGGCCACTTTTTTTATATTTTCTCTTTACGCGGGGTATATTGATAGGCTATACTATACGGTATGTATTGTTTTGAGGTGAGAAATCGTGAACGCAGAATTTTCCCGCACTCTCTCCCTGCTGCGGCAGGAGAAGGGCGTCAGCCAGCGCACCGCCGCATCGGCTCTGGGCATCTCTCAGGCTCTGCTGTCCCACTACGAAAACGGCATCCGAGAGCCGGGGCTGGCCTTCGTTGTGAAGGCCTGTGACTACTACGGCGTGTCCTCTGACTTTTTACTGGGCCGGACCCTGAGCCGGGACGGCACCACCATTGCTCCCGAGGAGCTTTACGATGTGAGCGACGAGAAGAATAACTCCATGCGGGGCGGCGTGCTGGCCCTGCTGAGCAAGAAGCTGCTGGTCAACTCCATTGGCGCGCTGTTCCAGCTGTTGGCCAAAACCGGCAGCCGCGAGGCCATCCATGCCGCCTCCGACTACCTGTCCACCGCCGTCTACACCATTTACCGGCGGCTGTACGAGGCCAACCCAGACAATAACCCGGACTTTTTCTCTGTCTCCTCCACCCACTTTGAAGGCGGCCTGGCCGATGCGGATATGAAGTGCGCGGAAGCCCAGTTTGCGCAGGCCCTGAGCGACCATGTGAAAGAGAAAGGCACCATGCCCGACCTGAGCAACGACGCGCTGGCCCGGGATCTGCCCGTTCTCTACCAGTCCCTCCTGCAGCTGGTCCACCAGACCGGCGAGCGGGTCAATTCCGTCATGGCCGCCCGCAGCGGCAAATGACAGTTCACGGAGGTGTGCTATGACTGATCAGTCTAAAATTCGTAATTTTTCTATCATCGCCCACATCGACCACGGCAAGTCCACCCTGTCCGACCGGCTGATTGAGCAGTGCGGCGCGGTGGAGCAGCGCCAGATGTCCAGCCAGCTGCTGGACAACATGGATCTGGAGCGGGAGCGCGGCATCACCATCAAGGCCCGTGCCGTCCGTCTGGACTATAAGGCCGAGGACGGCGAGACCTACCACCTGAACCTCATCGACACCCCCGGTCATGTGGACTTCAACTACGAGGTGTCCCGCTCCCTGGCCGCCTGCGAGGGCGCTGTCCTCATCGTGGACGCCTCGCAGGGCATCGAGGCCCAGACCCTGGCCAATACGTACCTGGCCATGGAGCACAATTTGGAAATTCTCCCGGTCATCAACAAGATTGATCTGCCCGCCGCCGACCCCCAGAAGGTCAAGGAGGAGATCGAAAACGTGCTGGCCCTGCCCGCCCTGGACGCCCCCGAAATTTCCGCCAAGAACGGCATCAACATCCCCGCTGTGCTGGAGGACATTGTGCACCATGTGCCAGCCCCCACCGGCGATCCCAACGCCCCGCTGAAGGCCCTGATCTTCGATAGCCAGTACGACCCCTATCTGGGCGTGGTGGTCTACTTCCGTGTCACGCAGGGTACCCTGAAAAAGGGCATGAACGTAAAAATGATGGCCTCTGGGGCCAGCTACGAGGTGTTGGACTGCGGCTATTTAAAGCCCCTTGGCATGGAGTCCTGTAAGGAGCTCACCGCCGGCGAGGTCGGCTGGTTTACCGCCTCCATCAAAAACGTGAAGGACACCCGCGTGGGCGACACCATCACGCAGGCGTCCTCCCCCGCCGCCGAACCGCTGCCCGGCTACCGCCCCGCGCAGGCCATGGTCTACTGCGGCATCTACACCGAGGACGGCTCCAAGTACCCCGATCTGCGGGACGCGCTGGAGAAGCTCCAGCTCAACGACGCCTCCCTCTCCTTCGAGCCGGAGTCCTCTGCCGCCCTGGGCTTCGGTTTCCGCTGCGGCTTCCTGGGTATGCTCCACATGGAGATCATTCAGGAGCGCCTGGAGCGCGAGTTCGACCTGGACCTGGTCACCACCCTGCCCTCTGTCATCTACGAGGTCACCAAAACCGACGGCACGGACGTCCGGGTTGATAATCCCCACAACTACCCCGATCCCGGCTCCATTCTGGAGGCCCGGGAGCCCTACGCCAAGGTATCCATCATCGCCCCGCCCGATTATGTGGGCAACATTATGCCCATGTGCCAGGACCGCCGCGGCATCTTTAAGGATATGCAGTATCTGGATACGAACCTGGTGGAGCTGCACTACTCCATGCCCATCGGAGAGATCATCTACGATTTCTTCGACGCCCTGAAGGCCAAAACCCGCGGCTATGCCTCTCTGGACTACGAGCTGGAGAGCTACCAGCCCAGCGATCTGGTCAAGGTGGATCTGCTCCTCAACGGAGACCAGGTGGACGCCCTGAGCTTCATCGCCCACCGGGAGAAGGCCTACGGCCGCGCCCGCCGTATCTGCGAGAAGCTGAAGGAAAATATCCCCCGCCAGCTCTTTGAGATCCCGGTCCAGGCCGCCATCGGCGGCAAGATCATCGCCCGCGAAACGGTCAAGGCCATGCGTAAGGACGTGCTGGCCAAGTGCTACGGCGGCGATATCACCCGAAAGAAAAAGCTGCTGGAAAAGCAGAAAGAGGGCAAGAAGAAGATGCGTACCCTGGGTACCGTCCAGCTGCCGACCGAAGCGTTT
>JAHHSC010000098.1 GCA_020025455.1 Lawsonibacter sp.
CGATCGGGTCCGGCGGCCCTGGTTTTGGTTGAATTTTGGGGGCGGGGATGCTATATTATGTACAACATGGAAGGCGGCCAGAGGCGGTCTGCAAAGGAGGAGACGGCATGACGGAGTACTACAACCTGCCGGTGCGGTTCACAGAGGAGGAGCGGGAGGCTTACGCCGCCTGGGGCATAAAAAAAGAAAAGACCTTGAAACCCTATGCGGTAGTCATCCTTGGGTTTGATTTGTTCCTCATGGCCTGTCAGGCGTTATATCTGCTGAACCTGGCCGGACGACATGGTGGGTTCTACGCAAATGTGGTGGCCTCCGGACAGTGGCTTTCGACGTTGGGTGAGGTCGCCATGCTCATATTTATGGCCCTTACGATCAAGCCGGTGGATATGCTCCTTGACAAGCTGTACAAGCGGCCTGCGGGGTCCCGCATGGTGCGTCTGGAGCCAAAGCCGGTGGGGGTGCAGTACAAGCTGACCCAGGGCAAGAAGGTGCTGCTCCAGGGCATCCTGCTGTGGGACGAGTGGGAGAAGGCCGTGGACGTGAAGCGAAACGAGCTGTGGCTCCCGGACGAGTGGCTGCCCATCGGGGCCAACACCATCGAGACCATCTACCCGGAGCACAAGCGGCACCAATGGATGGACTGCCCAGAGGAGAAGATTGTGGGCACCATCAAGCTGGGGGAGATCCAAAAGAACATGCAGGGCTACCTCGCCTCCCTGGAGGAGCAGGAGCGGGAGGCAGCCTGGCTGCGGGAACACGGTCCGGTGTGAACCATACCTCAAAAGAAAAAACGTGGAAGCCCTTCCAATGGGGGCTTCCACGCTTTTTTATTGGCCCAGTGCGGTACGCAGCTGAGCATGATAGGCATCTACAGCGGTCTGTGGGCCCACCAGCTCCACCTTGCCGTTAAGCCCAAAGAGCCAGCCGTAGAACTGGGGACTGAGCACCACCGGCAGGATGACGGTGAAGTGGTCCTCCCCGTCGGGCACCGGGATGACATCCCGGCCGAAGCGGTCCCAGATGACGGTGAGCATGGACAGCTCCCCCCGCAGGGTGACGTGCATCTCCTCCCCTGCGAACATACCAAAGTGCCGCTGGTCGTACTGGGCCAGCTGAAAGTCGGGGTACAGGTCCTCGCCCTGTTTTGGCTGGGCAGTCACAGAAATGGAGATCATCTTATCCACCCGATAGTGGCGGATGTCCTGGTGTTCGTGGTCGAAGGCCACCAGGTAGTAGTTTTCGCTGTTCCAGATGAGGCCGTAGGGAGAGACGGCGTACCGCCTGCCCCCGTGCCGGAGCACCTTCTTGTGGTGGATGTCATAGTCGAAGTACTGGAAGGTGATGGCTTTACGAGCGGCAAGGGCGGTGTGGAGCTTGTCCACATTGTAGTAGATGCTCTCGTTCATCACCTTCACCCGGCCGCTGACGTAGACCTGGCGCTGGAGCTGCCGGGCCTGATGGACGCTGGCCAGATTCTCCAGCTTTCGGATCAGGGCATCCGACTTGTTCTGGGTGAGGAAGCGGGAGGACTGGACCACGTCAATGAGCAGCTTCAGCTCGGGCAGCTCAAAATCCCGGTCCCCGATGAACCAGCCCGGTGACCGCCCCTTCCGGGACTGGACATCCAGCCCGACGGTACGCAGAGTCTCCAGGTCATCATAGATGCTCTTGCGCTCGGCCTTGACGCCGTACCGGGCCAGCGCCTCGATCATGTCGTTGACGGTCAGGGGATGGTCCTCATCCGTGTTGTGCAGCAGCATCTGGGCCAGACGGAGCAGCTTGGTCTTTTGGTTGGAGCTTTTCGCCATGTCGATTCTCTCCCAAAGCCAGACTGCCTTGACAGTCTGGTACATTACTCAAATATTACAATAAAGTATAACACATTCCCATAAACGGGACAAGACCGAGAATGAAAAAGAGAGGGCCGGTCCATACTGAAAAAAGAGATTTTCTTCTGTGCAATTGCATAGTGTACTTTTAACGGCGGTTGTGATATACTAATTTTGTCTCAGGCGGCGCGTGGGCTTTGCGCCGCCATTCAACCGGATTTACGCGCAGGGAGGGAGGACCTTCCCCGCGCTGAACGATCACCCGCACCGCTAACCGCGCGTACAGGCGGAGCCGCGGACGGGTCATAAGAGGGACACAGTACAGGACAAGACGAAGGGATTCGTGTTCCGTCCGGCGAGCCAGGGCCGGAAGGAGGGCGCGCTCTCCGTCCCAATGTGTTGCACAAAGTTCCTCGATACATGACTACAAACCATTGTTTTATAAGAAATAAGGAGTATTTATGGCAGAAAAATTAAAAATTATCCCCCTTGGCGGTCTCAACGAGATCGGCAAGAATATGACGGTATACGAGTACGGCAACGACATTGTCGTGGTGGACTGCGGCATGGGCTTCCCGGATGACGATATGTACGGGATTGATGTGGTCATCCCCGATGTGAGCTACCTCATCAAGAACCAGAACAAGATCCGGGGCATCTTCATCACCCACGGACACGAGGACCACATCGGCGCCCTGCCCTATATCCTGCGCTCGATCAACGCGCCGATTTACGCCACCCGCATGAGTGCCGGGCTCATCAAGCTGAAGCTGGAGGAGCACCGTCTGCTGGACAAGACCAAGATGATCACCTGCGAGGCGGGCGACGTGGTCAAGGCGGGCAAGTTCTCCGTGGAGTTCATCCATGTGAACCACTCCATCGCCGATGCGGTGGCCTTTGCCATCAAGTGCCCCGTTGGCACCTGTATCCACACCGGCGACTTCAAGATCGACACCACTCCGGTCCAGGGCGGCATGATCGATCTGGCCCGCCTGGGCGAGCTGGGAAACCAGGGCGTGCTGGCCCTGCTGGCCGACTCCACCAACGTGGAGCGCTCCGGCTACACCCGCAGCGAGAGCAGTGTGGGCACATCCTTCGACTCGCTCTTTAAGGGCTGTGAGGAGCGCATCATCATCACCACCTTTGCCTCCAACGTGGACCGCATCCAGCAGATCATCGATGTGGCCGCGCGGCACGGCCGCCGTGTGGCGGTCACCGGCCGGTCCATGGAAAATGTGATGAAGGTGAGCACCGAGCTGGGCTATATGCACGTGCCGGACGGGGTGCTCATGGACCTCAATCACATCAAGTCCCTGCCCAAGAATAAGGTGTGCATCATTACCACCGGCAGCCAGGGCGAAACCATGTCCGCTCTGAGCCGCATGGCCTTCAACACCCACCGCCAGGTGGACATCATGCCCGGCGACCGCATCATCATGTCGGCCTCCGCCATCCCCGGCAACGAGAACTCCATCGGCAACGTCATCAACGAGCTGTACCGCAAGGGGGCCGAGGTGTTCAACGAGCGGGAGCTGGCGCTCCATGTGTCCGGCCACGCCTGTCAGGAGGAGCTGAAGATCGTCCACGCGCTGGTAAAGCCCAAGTTCTTCATCCCCGTCCACGGCGAGCAGCGGATGCTGAAGATCCATGCCAAGCTGGCCCAGGAGGTGGGCATGGCCCCCAACAACGTCATCATCAGCGACATCGGCAAGGTCATCGAGCTGACCCCCAAGAGTGCCAAAATCACCGGAACGGTCACCGCCGGTCAGGTCTTTGTGGACGGCTACGGCGTGGGCGATGTGGGCAGCGTGGTCCTGCGTGACCGCCGGCATCTGGCCCAGGACGGCGTGATCGTGGTGGTTCTGTCCATGTCCGGCGAGGACGGCGAGCTGGTGTCCGGCCCCGATATCATCACCCGCGGCTTCGTCTATGTGAAGGAGTCTGAGGGCCTTATGGAGGAGCTGCGCCGGGTGGCCATGGAGGCCATCGAGAGCGTGGACACCAACTATTCCACCGATTGGGCGGCCATCAAGTCCTCCATCAAGAATGACCTGTCCAACTACCTCTATAAAAAGACCAAGCGCAGCCCCATGATCCTGCCTGTGATCATGGAGGTGTAAG
>JAHHSC010000099.1 GCA_020025455.1 Lawsonibacter sp.
TTTTTTGCAAGAAACGAGTGCGGCGGGCTTCGTTGTGCGTCCATTTGTAAGGTTGGGCGTGCTCGGCTGGCCTTGTTCGGAAGGACCTGTATTTCAGATGCAGCCCTTCCCAAAGGGCACCGGTGAGGGAGTACTCCGGCGCCTGGGTAAGAACAGGGCATTTATACTCCAGCGAAGTTATAGGGAGGTCGAAATCTGAATGAGTAAATTTCTCAAGCGTTCCGCAAAGGGTGCGGGGGTTCCTCACGAGAAGAGAACTTCGAACCTAAGTACGGAAGTGATGCCTCTGCCGTCTAAGGTCATTCTTTCCATGGGACAGCACATTGGTGCTCCTGCGGCTCCTGCCGTGGCGAAGGGTGATCAGGTTTATGTCGGTACTGTGGTGGGCAAGGCTGGTGGCTTTGTCTCCTCTGACATCCACTCCGGTGTCTCCGGCATTGTCGACAGCATCACAACTATCACCGCTCCAAACGGGGCAAAACAGACCGCTGTGGTCATTATCCCTGACGGGGAGCAGAAAGTGGATCCTGCCATTGCTCCTCCCGTCGTCACCGATCTGAAGTCTTTTCAGGATGCGGTCCGGGCCAGCGGTCTGGTCGGCCTGGGCGGCGCCGGTTTCCCCACGGCTGTGAAGCTGGCTCCCAAGAATCTGGACGAGATCGACACTCTGGTCATCAACGGCGCCGAGTGTGAGCCCTACATCACCTCCGATAACCGCTGCTTCCTGGAGGATACCCAGTATATCCTGAGCGGCATCAAGGCTGTGATGAAGTACCTGAACATCAAGAAGTGTGTCATCGGCATCGAGGGCAACAAGCCCGAGGCGATCGACACCATGAAGAAGGCCATCAATTTTGAGGGCTGCGAGGTAAAGACCCTGCCGTGCCGGTACCCTCAGGGCGCGGAGAAGGTCCTCATTGAAAACTGCACGGGCCGCGAGGTTCCGTTCCCCGGCCTGCCTTCTGATGTGGGCGTCATCGTGATGAATGTCACCTCGGTTGCCTTCGTGGGCAAGTACCTGGAGACCGGTATGCCTCTGGTCACCAAGCGCCTGACCGTGGACGGCGATGTGATCAAGAACCCCAAGAACGTTGAGGTCATCATCGGCACCCCTGTGAAGGAGCTGATGGAGTTCTGCGGTGGCTTTACGGAGGAACCCGGCAAGGTCCTGTATGGCGGCCCCATGATGGGCAACTGTCTGGCCGATCTGGACCAGCCGATTCTGAAGAACAACAACGCAATTCTGGCCTTTTCCAAGAAGTGGTCCCACACCCCCAAGATGAGCAACTGCATCCACTGCGGCCGCTGCACCAACGCCTGCCCCTTGGGTCTGTCTGCCAAGGAAATCGTACAGGCTTATCAAAACGAGAACGTGGATCTGCTCCAGGAGCTCAATGCTGACCTGTGCATGAGCTGCGGCACCTGTTCCTTTGTGTGCCCTGCCAAGCGTCCTCTGGCTCAGAACATTGCCCTGGCTAAGATCATGATGAAGAACGGAGGTAAGAAGTAATGGATAACAAGCTGATCGTTACTGCTGCCCCCCACATCACCAGTGCCGACACTACCCAGAAGATCATGCAGCGTGTCTGCATCGCTCTGGTGCCCACCCTGATCGCCTCTGTGCTGGTCTTTGGCATCAATGCCTTGATCCTTACCGCCATCACCGTGGCCGCCTGTGTCATCTTCGAGGCCGGCTACTGCAAGATGGTGGGCCGCGAGATTCCCGTGGGTGATTTTTCCGCTGTGGTCACCGGTATGCTGCTGGCCTTTAATTTGCCCGCTACCATGCCCTGGTGGATGGCCGTTGTAGGCGCGTTCATTGCGATTGTCATTGTGAAGCAGCTCTTTGGCGGCCTGGGTTACAACTTTGCTAACCCCGCTATCGTGGCTCGTATCTCTCTGGCGGTCGGCTTTGCCAGCCGCATGGCCAATTATCCCATTCCGAACAGCGGCGTGGATGCGCTGGCATCTGCCACTCCTCTGGCTGTGCCCGCTGAGCTGGGTGCTTCCGAGTACGTCACCCTGCTGCTGGGCAATCACGGCGGTGTGCTGGGCGAGACCTGTGCGCTGACCATTCTGATCGGCGGCATCTATCTGATCTGCACCAAGGTCATCAGCCCCATGATCCCCGTTACTTATCTGGGCACGGTTGCCGTTCTCAGCGTCTGCTTCGGTCTGGACCCCATTGTCCAGCTGCTGTCCGGCGGCCTGATGCTGGGTGCCTTCTTCATGGCCACTGACTATGTCACCTCTCCCACGACGGAGAAGGGCAAGCTGATCTTCGGTATCAGCCTTGGTGTGATCACGATGGTGATCCGGCGCTTTGGCACCATGAATGAGGGCGTATCCTTCGCCATCCTGCTGATGAACCTGCTGGTGCCCTACATTGACGTTCTGACCCGTCAGGACAAACTGGGTATCGCGAAGAAGAGTAAGAAGGAGGCGGCTAAGTAATGAACAACTGGAACAAGGTATTTAAGCCTATCGTTGTGCTGGTCGTCATCTGCATCGTTGTAACCGGCGCTCTGGCTGCCACCAACCAGGTGACTGCCCCCATTGTCGCTGAGGCTACCCGTGTGGCTCAGGAGAAGGCCCGTAAGGAGCTGCTGCCTGACGCGGATGCCTTTGAGTCCGTGAAGGACATCCAGGCCGAGGGCGTCTCCGATGTCTCTGTGGCCAAGAACGGTGCCGGTGTTGTGGTCACCGCGAACAGCAAGGGCTACGGCGGCAATGTGACTGTCATGGTGGCCTTCAATTCTGATGACACCATCAAGCAGATTAAGGTCACGGAGCACGCTGAGACGAAGGGTATCGGTACCCGAGCCGTTGAAAACGCCGCTGATAATGTAGACTTCTGGGGTCAGTTCGAGGGCAAGCCTGCTCAGAACCTGACGCTGGGTGTTGACATTGACAAGGCCAACGGTGCCACGATCTCCAGTAAAGCAGTTGCAGGTGCGGTCAATGCTGCGATTGACGCCTACAACATGATCCCTTGAAAGGCGGGTGAGTCGAGATGAGTAAAAAGAATAGTAAAATGAAGATCCTCACCAATGGTCTTCTGAATGAGAACCCCGTTCTGCGGCTTGTCCTGGGCACCTGTCCCACACTGGCTGTCACGACTATGGCCTCTAACGGCATCGGCATGGGCCTGGCTGCCACGTTCGTGCTGATCTGCTCGAACATGGCCATTTCTGCCCTGCGTAAGGTCATTCCGAACCAGGTCCGAATTCCCTGCTACATCACTGTCATTGCCGGATTCGTGTCCGTGGTGCAGATGCTGGTCAAGGCTTTCGTGCCCGCCCTGGACAAGTCCCTGGGTGTGTACCTGCCCCTGATCGTTGTTAACTGCATTATCCTGGGCCGTGCCGAGATGTTCGCTTCTAAGAACGGTGTCGTTGACTCCGCTCTGGATGGCCTGGGCATGGGCCTGGGCTTTACCCTGACCTTGACCATCATGGGCACCATTCGTGAGATTCTGGGTGCCGGTACTTGGATGGCCGGTCTGGACGGCCTGTTCCCCTTCCTGCCCGAGGGCTTCGCCATTCAGGTGGTCCCCGAGTCCATCGACTCCTTCTCCCTGATGACCAGCGCTCCCGGTGGCTTCTTTGTCTTTGGTATTATGATGGCTGGCGCTACTTGGCTGACCACCCGCCCCAAGAAGGAGAAGCCTGCTGCTGCTTTGGAAGGGGGTAACGCATAATGGAACTGGCACTGAAGCTTGCTAGCATCTTCTTTACCATGATCCTGGTGGACAACTACGTCCTGGCTAAGTTCCTTGGTATCTGCCCCTTCCTGGG